>JBJSXS010000491.1:0-11544 GCA_046086545.1 Gemmata sp. | reverse complement strand
GTGTCGTCGGTGGAGCCGTCATCGATGACGAGCAGTTCCCACGCGCCGAGCGTCTGGGCGAGCACCGACTCGGCGGCCTCGGGCAGGAACCGGGCGTAGTTCTTGGCGGCCATGACGACGGAAACGGCGGGCGTCACGCGCTCACCTCCCGCAAACGCTCGCGGGCGACGTTCGAGATGCAGAACCGGTACTTGCCGCTCGGCTCCTGCGGGATCGCCCCCACTAGCTCCACCTCGTGCCGCACGCCCTCACCGAACGTCGCGGCCACGAGGTCCGCGATCTTCGCCCGGCTCGCGGGGCCGAAGCGGTCGTCGGCGACGAGCCGGATGCGCAGTCGCGTGACCGACTCCTGAACGATCTGCACCTGAGCCGCACCGGGCACCAGCACCGCGAAATTCTCCGTGAGTGAGATGCCGGAGATCAGGTGCCCGGCGGGGGTGAGTACGTAGTCCGCGTCGCGGCCCTCGACGCGCTCGATGAGCGGCAGCCCGCGCCCGCACCGGCACACGCGGGCCGAGGGCACCACCACATCGCCCACCTGGTAGCGGACGAGCGGCATCGCGCGGTTGCACAGGTCGGTGACGAGGAGCGTGCCGCCGGCCTGCACCTCGTGATAAATGTTGTCCGCGCAGACGTGGAGCCCGCTGTGTTCCTCGCACTCGCTCGCGATGAGGCTGACCTCCTCACACCCGTAGCGGTTCGTCACCTTGCACGCGAACACGGCTTCGATCACCGCGCGCTGCCACTCGTGCAGGACCATCGCGGTCGAGATGATGCCGTCGGGGCGAACGCCGAGCGCGCCCGACTTCTTGAGCGCGCACGCGAGCAGGTACAACGAGTGCGCGTGCCCGAAGATCAGCCCGGGCCGGTGCCGGGTGATCGCTCGCGCGAACGCTCCGATGCGCTCGTCGTTGAGGGCGAGCGTGTCGAGGTACACCGCGCGGTCGAAGAAGTAGTTGCGTAATCGCCCTTTTAGCCCAAAATGTCGGTACTCGGGGTTGCCCCACACCTTCGCGACGCGCTGCCCCAGGCGGTACCCGCTCCACTCGTCCGAGCGGATGGTGCACGCCGCCTTCCGCTGCATCGCCGGCTCGTCGCAGTAGATCGTCAGCGGCACGCCGGTCGAACCGGAGGTGGTCTTCACGCGGCACCTCGCCGCGTCGTACGCGCCCGACACCAGCGCCTGATTGTGGCGCCGGATGTCGGCCTTCGTCACAACCGGAAAGGCTTCGAGGTCTTTGAGTGCGCGCACGTCGGACGGGTGCACCCCCGCTTTCGCCCACGCCGCGCGGTAATACGGCACCGTGTCCCACGCGTGGCGCAGCTGCGCCTTGAGCGCTTCGAGCTGCCGCGCGCGAGTGACCTCGGGCGCGTCGAACTGCGTGCGCCGCAGCCGGCGCAGGTGCCGCAGGTGCGAACTGCCCGCCCGCCACGCCATGAGCGGGTGCAGCAGGTGCCGGTTCAGGGTGTCGAGCATCCGTGCCGTCCTCAAACGCGCCCGTCAACGGGCCGCGGCTAACTCGGCAGCGTTCGCTGCCATTCAACCTGTTTGGCCAACCCGTCGTCGCGGGCGGTCGTCGGCTTCCAGCCGAGGTGGCGGAACAGCTTGGTCACGTCGGCGCCGGTCGCGAGCTGGTCGCCCGGGCGCGGCGGGTGCCGCTCGATAATCGCGGGCCGCCCGATGATGCGCTCCAGTCGCTTGAACACCTCGAGGACGGTCACCAGTTCGCCCCCGCCGAGGTTGAACACCTCGCCCGGGACCGCCTGCGTCGCGCGGATGTTGGCCTCGACGCAGTCCGCGATGTAGGTGTTGCCGCGCACCTGCAACCCGTCGCCGGTGAGCCTGATCGGCTTCCCCTGAAGGATCGCGTTGATGAACAGGTGGTAGCCCATCTCCGGGCGCTGCCGCGGCCCGTACACGCTGAAGTAGCGGAGCACCACGCTCGGCACGCCGAACTCGTCGCCGTACACGCGGCACAGTTGCTCGGCGGCCAGCTTCGTGATGCCGTAGGGCGAACTCGGGCGCGTGGGCAGCGCCTCGTCGCCGCTCGCGTACTTGCCGTACACGCTCGACGTGCTCGCGTAGATGACGCGCTTCAGCGTGGCGGAGCCCTTGAGCGATTCGAGGAGCCGGTGTGTCGCCGTGAGGTTGTGCCGGTTGTAGGTGTCGAAGTCGAGCCAACTGCGCGTGAGGCCGGCCATCGCCGCCAGGTGGAACACCCACTCGGCGCCGTCGACGACCGCTTTCGGAACGCCCTGCGACAGGTCGAGTTCGTGGAAGGTGAAGTGCTTGTGCTCGCGCGCGCCGGCGAGGTTGCGCTCTTTGACGCCGCGCGCGTAGTAGTCGGTGAAGCAGTCGATGCCGGCGACCGCGTGGCCGTCCGCGAGCAGCCGCTCGCACAGGTGCGACCCGATGAACCCGGCCGCGCCGGTGACGATGCACTTCATGTGAGTTCCCCCCCCCAGCCGCAGACTGTAGCACTTCCGCGACGGCCGTCGCAACCCCGACCGGCGGCGCGTAAAATGGGTCCACCGCAGGAGGACCGCACATGACCCGGTTCGCACTCGTCGCCCTCGGCGCTCTCGCCACCGGCCTCCCGACGACCGCCGCGGAGCGCGGGGCCGCGCCCGCGGAAAAGGGCTACAAGGCGCTCACGCAGACCGCGTTCATCCCGGCCTTCTGGACGCAGCAGGCGCTGCCGAACGCGTGGCAGCAGTGGGAGGGCGTGAGCGAGAGGCCCGCGAAGTACGACGCGGCCGTGCGCGAGCGCTACGGGTTGCACGAAGCCCCCTACCCCAACGACGGGCTCCCGATGGGCCTCCGCAAAGCCGGCCGGGTGCTGGGCGTCGGTGTCGGCCTCGACTGCATGCTGTGCCACGGCGGGTCGATCATGGGCAGGAGTTACGTCGGCCTCGGCAACTCGGCGCTCGACGTCCAGGCGCTGTTCGAAGACCTCTCGAGAGCCGACGGGCTGACGGGGAAGCTGCCGTTCACCTTCACCAACGTCCGCGGCACCAGTGAGGCCGGCGGGTTCGGGGTGTACCTGCTCGGGTTCCGCAACCCGGACCTGACCCTCCGCACGCCCCGGAAAGAACTCGGGCTGCGCGACGACGAGTGCGAGGACGCGCCCGCGTGGTGGCTGATGAAGAAGAAGCGCACGATCTACCACACCGGCGCCACCGACTCGCGCTCGGTGCGGACGCTCATGCAGTTCATGATGCACCCGCTGACGACCCCGAAGGACTTCGAGAAGCACGAGCCGGCGTTCCGCGACATTCAACAGTACCTGGTCAGCATGGAGCCGCCGAAGTACCCGTTCGCCATCGCCGCGGAGCGGGCGGCGAAAGGCGAAAAGCTGTTCAAGCGGCACTGCGCGACGTGCCACGGCACTTACGGCGAGAAGTGGAGCTACCCCAACAGGGTGATCCCGCTCGCGGAAATCGGCACCGACCCGACGCGGCACAAGGGCATCGACATCGCCTACGGCAACGAGTACAGCGCGTCGTGGTTCGGCAAGGAAAGGCTCGGGTGGTTCGGGAACAGCCTGATGCCGCTGCGGGCGACCGACGGCTACCAGGCGCCGCCGCTCGACGGCATCTGGGCGACCGCCCCGTACTTCCACAACGGCAGCGTGCCCACTCTTGAAGGCGTGCTGAACTCGAAGGCGCGCCCGAAGCTCTACACCCGGAGCTTCAGGACCGACGAGGCCGACTACGACAAGGTGAAGGTGGGCTGGAAGGTGACCGAGTTGCGCGCGGTGCGCGCCGGGCTCACGCCCTTCGAGGCGCGCAAGATCTACGACACCTCGAAGCCCGGCCGCGGCAACGGCGGCCACACTTACGGCGACGACTTCGCCGACGACGAACGCGCGCAGGTGATCGAGTACCTGAAGACGCTGTAGCGCCCTACCCTCGCGGGGTGAGCGTCTTGATTTCACCAGCGAACCGGGGCCACCTCGCGGTCAGCTCCGCGCGGCTCGCGCTCCGGTAGTCGGCGTAGTCGAACCCGGGCGCGACGGTGCAACCGAGCAGCGCGAACCCGGTGGCGCCGAGCAGGCGCGTGCCCTGCCACACGCCGCCGGGCACCACCACCTGCGGCGCCGCGCCGCCCGCAACGTCCGAGCCGAGCACCACCTCTTCGCCGCGCCCATCGGGCCACAGGCGCAGCATCTTCACCGGGGCGCCGAGGTAGAAGTGGAACACCTCGTCGCCCGGCAGCACGTGCAGCTCCGACACGTGCCCGGGCTTGAGCAGGTAGTAGATCGCGGTGGACACGTTGCGCGCCGCGCCGTGCGCCGGCAGCGCGGTCGCGGGCAGCGTCGCGGCGGAGCGGTACGTCTCGCGGAAGAAGCCGCCCTCGACGGGGTGCGGCTGGAGCTGCAGCAGGCGAATGACGTCGTCCGCGGTCATCGGGCGCCCTCGACACCCCCCTGCGGGGAGGGAGATAACCTTCGTGTGCCGCAAGCGTCAGTGGCCCGCCCGGTCCGCTCGCTGCTCCTCGCATGGAGGTGGCAGTGTGGCCGAAGACCTCACTGCCCCACGCTCGCGCGCTTCCAGGCGGCCTCGAGGGCCTGAACGCTCGCGATCCCGTACTGCCGCTGGAGCGCGCGGGCGGTGCCGTAGCGCTGCGCGTCGCTCAGGAATATTTTGAAGTTCCGCTCGCCGTTCAGCTTCACCAGGTACTCGGTGACGCTCGCGCTCTGGCAGTAGAACCCGGTGAGCTTGTCGCTCGGGAAGTCTTTAAGGTCGAAGAGCGCGGGGAGGGAGCGCAGCTCGCCGTCGCGGGCGCACCGCGGCAGCGTGCGCGTGTACCGGCTGATCTCTTCGGGCGCGCCGGCCAGAACCGCCATGCCTTCGAGCGCCCACTTCGGCGGCGGGCTGTCCGCGAACATGTCCGCCATCACGACGTGTGTCAGTTCGCGCGGCAGTGCGTTCGCGAGCATCGCCGAGTCGTCGGCCCGGAGGTCGATGCGCCGCGACGTGGCGCGGCCGCCGGTCAGCTGGACGCTCGCGTGCCCGGTCAGCGCCGCCGGCTTGCCGGTGGCCTTCGCGTAGGCGTCGGCGGTGGCGTGAATCACGACGTCGCACTTCGGCGCCCACGCCCCGCCCGGCGGGCCGCTCCAGCGCTCGAAGATCTGCTGGCGGCCGGCTTCGGCGGCCTTCGCCACCGCTTCGCCCAGTTCACGATTGCCGCCGTGGTGCACGCGGACGCTCGCGGTCTCGATCACGTCGCCACTCGCGACGACGGGCGCAACGGCCTTCGCGGTGCCGGCCTTCGTCTCCGCCACTTTCAGAAGCCGTTGCCCCACCTTCTGAAGTTCGGCGCTCTGCGGCGCCAGTTGGAGCGCTTCGGTCAAGTCCCGCACCGCGGTCGCGGCGGTCGCTTCGTCGCACGCTGTCGCGTTCACGCGGTCGGCCGCGATTTTGATGCGGCAGTACGCCCACGCGGTCTTCTGCTCAGCGGTCAGCTTTGCGGCGCCGGCGGCGGCGAACAGGCGGTCGGCCTCTGCGTAGTTCGCCTGCTTGAACGCTGCCACCGCGTCTGCGGCGGGATCGGTTTCGGGCTTCGCGAACGTGGGCTGGAGCGACATCGGGACGGCGACCGCGGGCGCCGCGCTCACGGGCGGGACCAGCGCCGGCCCCAGGTTCGGGTCCGTCGGCGCGGCCGGCAGCGGCGCGGCCGGCATCGGCGCGGGAGTCGGCTTCGGCTCGCCCCCGAGCAGGAACAGTTTCCGCCGCGTCTGGGCGACGCGTTCCTGGTCGGGCGGCGCGGCCGCTTCGAGCCGGGCGAGGTCCGCGCTGTAGGCCTCGCGGAGCAGCGTGAGGAACACCTTGTTGCCGTCGGCGTTCGGCACCTCGCGCTCCAGCGCGGTCACGGCTTCGGCCGTGCGGTGCGCGTCCAGATGGTTGCGTGCGGCTTCAATTGCAGACTGTACCGCGAGCTGCTTCTCGACGGGCGTCGGTTCGGCCGCGGACCCGGCGGGGGCGGTGACGAGCGCGCCGAGGAGGGCGCAAGCGAGCGCGAGACGGAGCATGGTGCGACGTCCTTGCCTTGATGCGGCAGGCGGGGCAATTCGCGCCCGCCGCGGGGGACGCATTCTATACGCAGGGGCGCGAACCGGGACAAGCCCGACTCGTCGGATAACGGTCAAAAGGGGGAGCGGGGGAGCGGCTGACTGAGACGTTGCCGAGGCATTCGTCACAGTCAGCCGCTCACCCGCTCCCCCTTCTCCCCTTCACTTCTTCGCCGGCGCGGTGCCGAGGACCTTGTCGAGTTCGACCTTGATCTCCTTCGCGCCGACTGCCTTCATGATCGCGGCGTTCGCACTTTCGGTGAGTTGCTTCTCGATGTCCGGCTTGACGGTCTTCACCAGATCGAGCACGAAGTCGCCCGCGTTCTGCGCGACCTCGCCGTCGAGCCCGGCGGTGTGATCGACGTAGATCTTGTCGTGGTAGAGCTTTGCGTCGGCCACCTTGATGAACAGGGTGACACTCGGGAAGAACGACCCCGGCACCTTTTCGGTCTTGGTGGTCACTTGGACCTGCATCTTGAGGGCCGCTTTGCAGTGGCCGCGGGTCTCGCCCGAGTAGAGTTGGCGGTCGCGTTTCCAGAACTGGTGCTCGACGCGGAAATCGATCTCCATTTCGGCGTTCAGCGTGAGGCTCGCGCTCTCCGCGGTGGGCTTTACGAGGTCGGCGATACCGACCTTCAGCGTGTCCTCGGGCTTGCGCGCGGTGACGGTGATGCGGCGCCACAACCCGTCGTTCACCACCTCACGCGGGACGTCCGGCCCGAACTTCCTGGCGCTGCGGAGCATGACCGCGCCCTGCACAAACTCCTTCTGCCTGCCCCACCCGTCATTGGCCTTCACCAGCGGCGCCGGCATCTGCTTGAGGGCGAGTTCGCGAATGAGTTTGGCGAACGTGGCCGCTTCCGCGTCCGTCGGTTGCGGGACGCTCTTGGGCGCCTTCAGCGGCACCGCTTTCGGCTCGGGCGCCGGCAGCGGCAGCGGCAGCGGGATCGGATCGGGGTCCGCCTTCGGCGGCTGCGCGACCGCCGACGCGACGAGCAGCAGCGCGCCAAGAGCGGCGGTCAGAGTCGTGCGGATCATCAGCGACCTCGTGTCAGAGCGAGCCCTTCAACGTCCGTTCGATGTACGTCCTGACCTCGTCCACGGCAACACCGGTTGCGACGCGGGCGTTCGCGGCGGCCGGGCGGCCCGGGCGGGCGTCGATCACGGTCATGCCGCGCGTCAGGTCGCCGCGGGTTTCCACGTCCAAGTAATGGGGCTCGCTGCTCACGCACCCGGCGATGGCGACCGCCGCCACCCCGAGCACGTCCTTCAGGTGGAACCCCTCGATGCCGTACAGGTTGGAGCTCGCCCGGATGCCGAAGGGCACAATTTTGCGCAGAAACTGACACGTCCGCGAGTCCGGGTTCGGGAGTTCCAGAAGGTCACGCGGGGAGAAGATCAACTTGCGCGTGGAATCCAGTGGAATCAGCAACGGGTTCAACTCCGCGGCGAAGACGCGCTTCGCGGCGTCCGGGTCGAGGTGAATGTGGAACTCCGCGACCGGCCCGGCGTTGCCCGGTTCCCGCCACGCCCCGCCGACGATCACGGTCCGGTCAATAACCGCGGGCAGCGTCGGGTCGCGATCAAGAGCCGCGGCGAGCGTCGTGAGCGGCCCGAGGTTGATAACGGTGAGCTGCCGCGGGTGCTCGTGTGCGAGCTCGCAGAGAATCTTGTCCGCGAGGTGCAGCGTGTGCCGCGTCGCGCTCGGGAAGCTGACACCGCCCAGCCCGCCGGGGCCGTGGAGCGGGGCCCCGTCGGCGTCGTAGCGAACGGGCAGCGCGGCCCCGAGCCTGGGCCACTTGGGCGGGTCGAGAACGTCGATGAGCGTGTGGACGTTGGCGGTGGCCTGCTCCGCGGGCACGTTCCCCGCGGTGGGCAGCAGGCCGACGACCTCCAGGTTCGGGTCGTTGAGCGCGAGGGCCACCGCGAACGCGGTGTCGATGCCGGGATCGGCGACGAGGACGACCTTGCGCGGCATGGAACCGCCTCCGACGGACGGGCGAGCGTCGGGCGAAACCGCACGGTATTTTACCCAACCCGTGCCGCGTGGAGAACCATTTAGTGCCGTGAACGGCGAAGGTGACGAAAAGCGCGAGCTGCTGCAAAGAGAGCGCGACGCACGCTCGCGGGCGATGGGTAGTGGATTCGGTGTCGGGGAAGGAGCGCCGCGCCGGGTTGGTCAACGGCTCAACGCGAGCGCGTCCAGCACCGCGCGGGCCTTGCCGGACCTCAGCGCGGCGTCGGCCCTCTCCACACCGTCGCGCAAGGTCGGCACCGCTTCCGCGGCCCACAGCGCGGCGGCGGCGTTAGCGAGCACGATGCGCCGCGCGGGGCCGTCCTCGCCGTTCAGCACCCCGCGGACGATCGCCGCGCTTTCCGCAGAGTCCGCCGCGCGGATGGAGTGAATCGCGACCGGCGCCAATCCGAACTCAGCTGGTGACCACTCGCGGGCCTCGTACTCGCCGCCGCGGACGACCCGCACCATCGTCGGGGCCGACAAGCTAACCTCATCGAGCCCATCGAAACTACACACCAGAACCGCTTGGCGGATTCCCAAACGAGCGAGGGCCGCGGCCAGCGGGTCTAACAACTCACATTTGCCCACACCGAGAAGTTGGTACGGTGCATTGGCCGGGTTCGCGAGCGGCCCGAGCAGGTTGAACAGCGTGCGCACCCCGAGCTTCTTTCGGAGATCGGCGACGTGAGCCATGCCGCGGTGAAAGTGCGGTGCGAAGCAAAACGCGAAGCCCGTGCGTTCGAGGCACTGTTGCGCCCACTCGGGGCCGCTGTCGATGGGCACGCCGAGCTGGCGCAGCACGTCCGCGCTGCCGGACTTGCTCGACACCGCGCGCCCGCCGTGCTTGACGACGGGCACGCCCGCGCCGCACGCGACCAGAGCCGCCGCGGTGCTGATGTTGAAGGTGCCGCTATCGTCGCCGCCCGTGCCGCAGGTGTCGAGCACCGGCCCGGATCCGGGCACCAAACGAACCATCTGCTCGCGCAAAACCTGCGCGGCGGCGGCGACTTCGTCGGCGGTCTCGCCCTTCATGCGAAGCGCGGTCAGGAACGCGGCCGCGCGCGCGTCGTCCACGCGGCCGGCGACGAGATCACGAAGCGCTTCCGTAATTCCCGAGGGGGAAAGGTGTTCGCCCCGGAGGAGGGTTGCGAACAGGTCAGGGAACCACGCGGGGGTCGGTAGCTCCATGTGTGGCACCTGAATGGGCGGAAAATCCTTACGCCATCGCGAAATGGTATCGCGCACGGCCCGAAACCCCAATTTTTCTCTCCCGCGCCGGGCAATCGTTACTTATACTTCCATACACAGGTGGACGGGCGTAACGATTGTGCCAGCCGCGGAAGGGTACACAGTAGAGGCACGATGGTCCCGTTCCACGACGACACACCGACAGACGCGGACGACTCTTCTGGGAGAGCCGTCTGTCTCCACGACAGCACACCGGAGCCGACCATGTCCGACCGCGTGCCGCTCACCACCAAACAGCAGGCGATTTACAACTACATACGCAAGCACATCGAGGAGAAGGGATTCCCGCCGGCCATCCGCGACATCTGCACGGAGTTCGGCATCTCCTCGCCCAACGGCGTGATGTGCCACCTGAAGGCGCTCACGACGAAGGGGTACATCAACCGCGTGCAGAAGGGCGAAAACTCCCAGAAGGCGCAGGCCCGCGGCATCACGATCCCGGGTGTTACCTCTGGCGGGTTCAGCCTGCCGCTCGTTGGTGTGGTCGCCGCCGGTAAGGCCATCGAGTCGGCCGAAGACGACGAGCGCCTCGAAATGCGCGACCTGTTCGGCAGCGACGACCTGTTCGTGGTGAAGGTTCGCGGCACGTCGATGATCGAGGGCCACATCGCGGACGGGGACTTCGTGGTGATCCGCAAGGCCGAGACGTGCGAGAACGGCGAGAAGGTCGTCGCCATGGTCGACAAGGCGATGACGCTGAAAAGGTACTACCACAAGAAGAACGAGATCCAACTCCACCCGATGAACAGCACGATGGAGCCGATCATCGTGGACCCGACGCGACAGGACGTTCGCATCCTCGGCGTGCTGACCGGCGTCATCCGCAAGTGCTAGCAACCTGAAGCCGCGCGGCGTCGCGGCTTCCACACCGGGATGTAACCGCGGCGTCGTGACTGTTTTTGGGCCGCACGTCCGGCGGCCCGCAGCGACTGATGCGTTGCACCACGTCCTCCGGCTCTTTGACGTGGCCTTCTTCGTATCCACAACAGGAACAAAGGGCGCACTCGACGCGCTCCGGGGCCGGGGCGGCGAGCAGCCCGTATGCGGCGAGCGCGGTTCGCTCGGCGCCGGGCGGAACCCCGGGGCCGCTACGGGCAACCGCGCTAACGTAATCAGCGGGAGCGATGGCCCGCTCTGCGTCTCGCTCCGCCGCGCCCCGCCGGGCGCGGCGGAGCGAGACCCGAGACTCACTTCCCCGTCAGCTCCTTGACGAGCGGGTCGGCCGGATACAACTTGCGGAGCGCCTCCAGCACCGCCTTCGAGTGGACCGCGATGTGCCGCGCCTGCACGTCGGTGTAGACGAAGTTTCGCACCAACCCGTGCCGGTTGCGGTCGAAGTTGATGCCCACCAACTCGCCCGCGCGGTTCAGCACCGGGCTGCCGCTGTTCCCGCCGATGGTGTCCGCGGTGCTCACGAAGTTGAACGGCGTCTTCGGGTCGAGCTGAGCCTTGCCCTTCAGCCAGCGCCCGGGCAGGTCGAACGGCTCCTTGCCTTCCAGCTTCGCGGACCTCTCGAACGCGCCGCCGAAGGTGGTGTGGAACGGCAGCTTCTCGCCGCCCGCCTCGTACCCCCGCGCGGTGCCGAACGCGAGGCGGAGGGTGAACGTCGCGTCGGGCGCGACCGTGTTCCCGAAGGTGAGGAACCGGGCGGTGGCGAGTGCCGCATACGCCTGGCGCTCCGGCTCCTCCACTTCCGTTTCGAACCGGGTGCGCAACTTGCGCGACTCGGCGTCCACCGCCTTCGCCAGCGTGACGAGCGGGTCTTTGCTCGCGTCGACCGCGCCCTTGCCGCCGTCCACCAGCTTCTTGCGCTCGGCCGGGTCGAGCAGCCTCGTGCCCGCGATCAGCTCCTCCGCGCGCGCCGCCGGGTTCTTGCCGCCCAGCGCGACACTGACCAGCGGGTGCTCGCCGCCGAGGTTCTCGGCCATGAACGTGAGGGACGCGGTCAGCTTCGCGCGCTCCAGTTCGGGGTACATCGGCGCCGGGCTGAACAGCTGGTACTTGAGCGATTCGAGGTTGCTGTCGCGGTACTCGCGCAGCCGGTCGGCCGACTTCTTCGGCAGCTCGTCCCCCATCCGCACGCAGTGCCGGGCGATGCCGAACAGCGGGGTGAAGAGCGCGTGCCCCGTCTCGAACAGCCCGTACTCCCTCTCGAACGTGCGGAGCGAGCGCTGCACGGCTTCGACCCGCTCCAGCGCGTCGAGC
>JBJSXS010000490.1:0-2592 GCA_046086545.1 Gemmata sp. | reverse complement strand
TCTTGATGTGCTCGACGGTGACTTCCGGGGACGCGGGCCAGTCGCGTTGTTTGGTCGTTCCGGAGAGCGCGCGGACGTCGATCACGCGGGCTTCGCCGCAGGTCCACTCGAGCGGCACCTTCTCGGTCGTCATCTTGCTGGCACCGCGTTTACCGTACTTCTTCTCGTACTGATCCAGCCAACCGCGGATCTCCGGCTCGTAGTCGACCGGTTCATTCGTCTCCGGGAGTGCGTAGGCCGGCGGAACGAGATGCGTGCCCGCCATCGCATCCATGAGGTGGCCGTGGTGCCACATGTCGAGATACTTCGAGTACAGGAAATCGACCTTCAAGTAGACCTGGCGGTGATTCCCCGTGCCGATGCCGGGCGAAGTCAGGGGCAACTTCGGCGACAATGTTGGCGACAGGTCGATCGCCCGTTTCTTCTGGCACGACTCGATCAGTCGCTTCGGCAGATCGCCGCCGACGACCGAGAACGCCCGCCCTTCGCCGTAGGGACCGCCCTCGTGTTTCGGGCCGAGGAAGCAGTAGAACGCGCCGGTCGCCGGGAGCTCGCCGAGGTTGGTTGCACCTTCGGTCCAGATCATCCCGTATTTCAGACCGGCGTAGTGGGTCGGTTCGGCGAGATCGGGCAGCGGCCCCATGCTGGCACTGTCGGTGCCAAGTGCCAGCACGCCGCGCTTGCCCAGGAACTCCATGCAATCCGGGTCGGGGTCGGGGTAGCCGGGGGCCTTGCGGTCGAGTACGTCGGCGATGAATCGGCGGCCTTCGGGCAGCGGGCGATAGTACTTGTCCGAGTAACCGGTCCGGAACAGCACGACGTCGCCCGGTCGCACCTTACGGTGCTGCTTCTCGAACCGTTCGACGTGCTCCGGCTTGACCAACGGGCTGACGCCCTTGGGTGCCTTGTCGAGCAGGTCACGCACGTCGACCACGCACGCCTCGCCGCCGAACTGCCACGGCCCGATCTTGTCCGTGTACGCCAGCCCGAGCGGCCCCGACTTATCGCGCTTCAAGTCCGGCCGCGCGACCGAGTGCGGGGGCACGTCGAGTTGCGTTCCGGTGTTGCCGTCGATCAGCAGAACATCGACGTTGTACGCCGACTCGGGACCGATCTTCCGTTGATGGGTGAGCGCGAACCGCGGGAACGGATGGCTCGGCCAGGTGCACGGATACTCCGGAGCGACGAGGAGCGAATGGTCAACGAAACGCGGTTCCCCGCCCGCCGCATCGCCGGAGTTGCCGAAGGCGACAACAACGGCGACGTACAGAGTGGCCTTGGGGAGAGAAACCCGCGCGGGTGCCCCGCGGTTCGACGTCATGGCACATCTCCCTCTGCTGCGACTGGGTTCGTCGGCACGCCGATCCCGTTGGTTCGGCGGTAATAGGCGAGCGTCCGGGCGATGCCGCTGGCCAGCGAAGTCGGCTCCCAGCCGGGCAGCACCTGGCGAATGTCGCGGGGCGCCGGCGGGACGTTCGACGGAATGGCAGGGCCGGAAGCCGTGATGCGCCCGGTCGCACCGGGACAACACCGCTGGATGTGTTGAACGATCTCGTGCGTGGCCGCTGGCTCACCGGGCAGGTCGGCAACGGTCGCTCCCGCCGGGCACTCCAGAACGCCCCGAACGAACGCGCGCGCGACATCCTCGACGTAGTCGTAGCCGGCGATGCCGGTGTAGCCGATCTCGTAGTTCTCGCCGCGAACCGCCGCCCGACACGCCAGCGACGGCCCGGCGGTCAGCCCGGATTCGCGCTCGGGCCCGTACACCACGTGCGGCCGAATCGCCAAGGAGCGCAGCCCGAAGTGCCGCCAGTACTGGCCCGCGATCGCATCGACCGCCTGCTTGAACGCGCCGTAAAACATCGGGGGCTGTGACGCGCTGGAGCCGCCCTCGCCGTACACGGCGTAGGAGCTGGCGAACGAAATCGCCCGGACCGATCCCGCGAGGCGGACCGCGTCGAAAACCGCCGTGCTGCCCAGAACGTTCACCTGACAGCCACGAAACGGATCTTGCTGACAGTCCGGCGTCAACAACGCGGCCAGGTGGATGACGTGGGTCACGCCGTGCGTCTCGATCACGGCCCGGAGCGCGTCCCGGTCGGTCAAGGGCGCATCGGCGAAGAGAATGTCCTTGGCCTTCGCCCCGATGACACGCGACCAACGCCCGGTCGCCGGCCGAACGTCGAGGGCCACCACGCTCGCATCGCGGTCGAGCAGTTCGCGCAACACCCAGGTTCCGATGAAACCACTGGCTCCGGTTACAAGCACCCTGGCCGCGCTCATCGAGTCACCCCGTTCACGACGTTCGGCAGCGGTTCGCCCCGCAGAGCCCTCACCGCGATCGCCGCTGCCGTCTCGCGGAGTGTTCGCACGGCTTTGGGACTGGCCGACGCGATGTGCGATGCCGTGATGACGTTCGGCAGCGACCGCAACGGGCTGTCGGCCGGGATCGGCTCGGGGTCGCAAACGTCGAGTGCCGCGGCAGAGACCTGTCCCGACTGCAACGCGGCCACGAGGGCGGGGGTGTCGATCAAATCGCCGCGTGCGAGATTCACCACTACAGCGCCGGGCCTCGTCCGTCCGAGGGAGTCG
>JBJSXS010000489.1:0-4455 GCA_046086545.1 Gemmata sp. | reverse complement strand
CTTCCGCGATCGGGTGATAAACCGTTACTGTCTATTAATTTAGGTGTGGAATATCCGACGGGTGAGGCGGGCGTTACCGAGCTATTTTGGTTCGGTGGCCCCAGCCCTGAGACGGGAGCGGGTTGGAGGGCGAGGGCCACCCCGCACACACGCCGCAGTCGCAACCGGGCCGCAAGCGCCGCCGGCAGTAGCATCCACGGGTCGCGCTGAATGTGGTTGAACTCGGACGAGAAGGGGTAAAACAAGGCGGCCGCAACGGCCATCCACGCGACCGCCGGCGCGTCGCCGCCACCGCGCCGAACGAACCCACACAACACGCCGGCCGCAGCGCCCACGATGACCAAGTCTAGGGCGCGGAGCAACGTGTAGTTCAGCCCGAAGTGGGTCTGGAACGCGGCCATCGCCCACACGAACCCGGGCAGGTTGGTGTCGAAGATGTCGCGGTAGTGGGCCCCGCCCTTGAGGACGTTGCGGGCCGCCATTTGGTACAGGGTGACGTCGCACCACGGCGGCATCGCGAAGAACAGCGGCACCCCGGCGACAAGGGCCGCGCAGGCGACGGTCCAGCCCAGAGCGGCGGAGCGCCAGGGGCGCGAGGCGCGGCCGGAAGGAGCGGTCTCGCGTTGCGCGGTCAGTGGGGTTTGTCCTTTCCGCCGTGGGACGCGTCGGCCGGGGGATGGTGCGCCATTGTATACGCGCTCGTCGCCAGCGCGACGGCGACCACCGCCGCCCCCAGCCCTGCGAACCAGAAGAGTTTCCGCTTGGTGAGCAGTGCGAGCGAGCACAGAACGATGCCGATTTCCGCGCCCAGGTGTGCGAGGTCGAGCCGGTCGGCCTGATGGTGCGCGTGGTGCGCGTCGTCCATTTTTTGGAGCGAGGCTTTCTGCTTGTCCTCGCCCGCGTGCCCGAGCCCCTCGGCCTCCTTCTTCAGCCCGGGAAGCCGCTTGTCGTACTTCGCGTGCTGCGCGTCCGCCTTTTCGACGGTGTCCTTGAACGCGGCCGCGTACTTCGGCTCGGCGGCGGCCACGTCCTTGAGCAGTTTGCTGGTGGTCTCGTACCCGTGGTCGCGGACGTTCACCGCCTGGTACTCGCCCCACTTGTCCGTGGCCTGGGTGTGCAGGATGCTGGCCTCGGTCGTCAGACGGTTCGTCTCGCCCTGGAGTTGAAGCACCTCGTTGTGCTTTCTGTGGCCCATCATGCTCAGCCCGGCGAGCAGCGCGGCGACGACCGCGACGCTTACCGCGACCCGCTGGTTGAACGGGTCGCTCGCGTGGTGTTCGGCGTGTTCGGCGTGTTCGATGTGTTCGTGCGTGTTACCCATGAATGCTCCAGTTGCGGACGCGCTTTCGGACTGCAAGTGTACTCACGGCCGGCCCGCCCGCCGTCAAGCGGGGTTGGAAAAAGGCGAAATAACCGGAAAAATCGTTGCAGGCCGTTCGTCGGGCGTGTAGCATCATGTGGTGTTAAAGGATTGCCGATTCGCCTGGCGCCCGAAAGGACTCGCGAACTCACCTCGCCGACTCTGTTGACGCCAGAGCGGACGCCGTCACTCGCGACTCCCGGTCGTGTCTCGACCGGCAGGTACCGTTCCGATCCGGACTCGGTTTGAGACGACCCCCCGAAGGAGCGACGCGATGAACACCTGCCCCGCACTGTCAGCCGACCTCTTGGACGTCTTGCGGAGCAGCCCCCTGGGGCAACTGCGCCACCTCCGGGTCACCGAGAACGCTCTCGAAGTGGTCCTCACCGGCCGCGTGTCGAGCTACTACCTCAAGCAGATGGCCCAAGAAACCATTCGCACCGCGGTGGGCGACCGGACCCTGGTGAACCGCGTCGAGGTCTGGTCCGACGAGGCCGCCTGAAGCCGTGCGGCCAACAGCCGCGCCCGCCGGGCCTGCCGCGAACCGCGCGGGCGCGGCTGCTTTTACTCCCCTTCCGGGGCTCATTCTTTGGGCACCGGCAGCACCGCGTCGAGGGTGTGAATGACGCCGTTGCTGCACCCGAGGTCCGCGGTGACGACCTTCGCCCCGCCCACGTATAACCCGTCCTTGCGCTCTTCGATTTTCAGCCCGACCCCGTGAACCGTTTTGAGCCCCTCGCCGGTGCGCTTGCGCAGGTCGGCCGCGGTGTACTTGCCCGGCACGAGGTGACACCGCACGAGGCGCTGTACCACCTCGGTCTTCGTCGCGAGCGCTCTGATGGTTGCGTCATCGAGCTTTTTGAACGCGGCGTCTGTCGGCGCGAACAGCGTGTACTGCTCGCTCCCTTTCAGGAGAGCGGTCGCCCCCCCCTCTTGCGCGGCGATGGCGAGGACCGCGTTGTCCTGCTGGGCCGCGAGCGTCGCGTAGAGGGTGCCGGTGTCGGCCGTTCGCCCGGGGGCGGCCAGTGCGAGCGCCAGCGCGAGACCGGCGGCGAGTTGTGCGCGCATGGGCCGGCTCCGTGATCGCGGGGCGGGGTTGAGCGGTTATAAGCTGCCCGCAGCGTTGATAGACTACCTGCGTACACCATCGCGCACAAGTGGCGAGTCCCCAATGGGTCGCAAACTCACGGACGAGCGGAAGCAGTTGCGGCTGTTCGCGGACGACTTCGACGGGTTCGGCCCGAGCAAGTTCCGCCCCGCGGAAGAGGCGGTGCCCGTCTTCGAGGTCCGCGGCAAGCGCCTGAGCCGGCTCAAGCGCGGCACGTACAACAGCGCGCCGGCGGGGCCCGGCGTGTACGGGATGCTCGACAGCCGCGACCGGCTCATTTACGTGGGGAAGGCGAAGAGCCTCCGCACTCGGCTGCTCTGCTACTTCCGCGAGAACAGCCGCGACCCGAAGGCCGGTAAGATCATCGGGCAGACCCGGCGGCTCGTTTGGGAACAGTGCGGCGACGAGTTCGCCGCGCTGCTGCGCGAACTCGAACTGATCCAGCGCCTGCGGCCCAGGTTCAACGTGCTCGGGGTGCCCGGCCTCCGGCGGCACCATTACTTGTGCATCGGCAAGGCGCCGGTCCCCTACGTGTACGTGACCGCGGCGCCGACCGGCAAGGAGGACGGCACCTACGGGCCGTTCGTTAAGTGGCACAGGTCCGACGCCGCGGCCCGCCGGCTGAACCACCTGTACAAGCTCCGCGACTGCCCGCAGACGGTGCCGCTCAGGTTCGCCGAGCAGGGCGAGTTGTTCGACCCGGACCGCGGCGCGAAGTGCCTGCGGTTCGAGTTGGGCACCTGCGCGGGCCCGTGCGTGGGCGCCTGCACGCGCGCCGACTACGCGGCCGCGGTCCGGGTCGTGAAAGCGTTCCTCGACGGCCGCAACCGGACGGTCCTTCGCACCCTACAAGCCGAGATGCAGGCGGCCGCGGCCCGGTTCGAGTTCGAGCGCGCGACCTCCCTGCGCGACAAGCTCCGGTCGCTCCAGTGGCTCGACGACCGGCTCTCGCTCCTGCGCACCGCGCGCGACCGCAACTCGTTCGTGTACCCGCTGCCCGGCGCGGACGGGCAGACGCGGTGGTACCTGATCCACCGCGGCGAGGTGCGAGGGGTGGTCTTCCCCCCCGACGCTGAGTCGGCCGCGCGGGTGGCCGACCGACTCGCGACGACGTTCGCCGACCGGGCCGCGCCCGCGGTGCTGTCCGACGTGGCGGTGGACAGCGTGCTGCTGGTGGCGGCCTGGTTCCGCAAGCACGCCGCCGAGCGCGCGAACCTGCTCCAACGAACCAGAGCCGAAGCGATTTGCGCCGGGTTCGCACCGGACGCGGGCGCGAAGGTTACGTGAGCACGTGCGGGCTTCCGCCGGTTTCGCGCCATGCGCGGGCATCTCAGCGTAAGCGCGGGATGGCCGACGCTCGACCCGCCGCGCGGCCCCGCCCGTTTCGCGCTGGCGAAACTGCGAACGAAGGTGACGCACCGGCCGGTGGTTCGGCGAGCGGCCCGCGCTCGGGCGGCACCGGCCGGCCGCGCCGCACCATGTCATCCGGCACCGTGCGCGCGTTCTGCGCGGCTCGACCCCGGGCGGGAACGATTCTTGTGCCCCGTGCGGACGAGCGGGGGGCGTGTTGTATCATGGCAGTGCGCCTGCCCAGCGCGCGGAGGTCGATACAGATGGGAGTGCCGACGGGGGAGATCGTCGCGCGGCCGATGGTCGCTCGGGCGTGCGGGTGCCTGCGCGAGTTCCAACACTACGCGGTCGATCGGTACCGGGCGCAGCGCCTGGCGAAGTTCCAGAAGACGCGGTGCGAGGTGTGCGTCGCGAAGCTGAACGAGGAGCAGCGGCAGGCGGCCGCGACCATTCCGAAGAAGGGCGAGGCGTTCAAACTCCTGCCCGAAGGGGCGCGGTTCGCGCTCACCCGCCGGGCCGACGCGACCTGGGCCGGCAACCTGACCGCGGGCGACCACACGGTCGAGGCGACCGGCGACGGCCCGCACGGCCTCACGCTGGCGCTGGCCCGCGCGTGGCTCGCGGCGAAGGGCATCAC
>JBJSXS010000488.1:0-5078 GCA_046086545.1 Gemmata sp. | reverse complement strand
AAGCTCTCCATCGCCGCATTATCCCAGCACTGACCTACGCATCTCATGCTGACCCGCGCCCCCACTTCTTTGCCAGGGGCCGGGGATGGCCTTTACTCCGCTCACGCCGAGCAAGGCTGGTATGCTGTCCCCCTGAGCGTTCCGGGACGAATAGCGACCTTGGCGTCACTGTCAGTTCCGATACCGCCTTGTTTCGAATGCAAAGGTGCCAAGTGTTATGGTGGCAGCCACGATCAGCATGAAAATAAGGGGCGCGCCTGATACCCTGAAAACGAAATGCCCTGCGCGAGTATGAGGTCGAAGCGCGCGAAAACCGGTAACTTTCGTGCGGAGCGCGGTAACAGAGGAGATCGAGCGATGCGAGCCATACTGCTGACAGTGGCTGCGGGATTCGCGGTGCCAGGTGTCGCGTACGGGCAACCGCCCAAGAAGGCACTTCCGCTCAACGGCGAGGTGTTCGAGGTGTCCGGGCGCACCGCGTTCCTGATTCCCGCGCGGGCCGACACGCACGCCGCATCGAAGCCGTGGGTCTGGTACGCGCCCACGCTCCCGAACCTGCCCGGGCCGGAGGAGCGGTGGATGTTCGAGCGGTTCGGCGCCGCCGGGATCGCGGTCGCGGGCATCGACGCGGGGGAGTCATACGGCAGCCCCGCAGGGAACAAGGTGTTCGACACCCTGTACGCTGTTATGACCGCGAAGGGGTACTCCCCGAGGCCGGTAATGCTCGGGCGCAGCCGCGGCGGGCTGATGAACCTGTCGTGGGCCGCCGCGAACCCGGACAAGGTGGGCGCGTTCGCCGGCATCTACCCGGTGTGCGACCTCGCAAGTTACCCCGGTGTCGAGCGCGCCGCCGGTGCGTTCGAGTTGAAACCCGCCCAACTGAAGGAGAGGCTCAAGGAATTCAACCCAGTGGATCGGCTGGGGGGGTTGGCAAAAGCCAAGGTCCCCCTGTTCGCGATCCACGGGGACGTGGACAAGGTGGTGCCGCTCGAAGCCAACAGCGGGCGCGTGAAGGAACGGTACGCGACCCTCGGCGGTACCATGACGCTCGTCGTCCCACCGCAGCAGGGCCACAACATGTGGCCCGGGTTCTTCCAGTGCCGCGAGCTGGTGGAGTTCGTCGTTGCCCACGCCGGCGTCGGGCTGGTGCTGAATTCGCCGCAGGACTACCAGGTGGTGCAGCGGAACGCGAAGAACCTCGGCACGGTGCGCGTGCGCGGGGTGCTGGGTGAGAACGCGCGTAATGCAACCTCGCTGGAGTACCGGGTCGGGGCGGGTCCGTGGAAGCGACTCGACGCACCCATCAAGGACGGCGCGTTCGACGGCAGCGCGAACGTGGCCGCGGGCGGCTGGCACACGTTCGAGGTGCGCGCCGTGGTCGACGGTAAGGGCGTCGCTTCGGCTGGAGTGAAGCGCCTCGGGGTGGGCGAGGTGTTCGTGGTCGCGGGGCAGTCGAACTCCGCGAACCACGGCGCGGAGAAGCAGACCCCGAAAACGGGCCGGGTGGCCGCGTTCGACGGTGAACGGTGGCAGCCCGCGAACGACCCCCAGCCCGGGGCTAGCGGCGCCGGCGGGAGCTTCCTGCCCCCGTTCGGCGACACCGTCGCGGAGAAGTTCGACGTGCCGGTGGGGTTGGTCGCGTGCGGGGTCGGCGCGACGAGCGTGCGCGAGTGGCTGCCCAAAGGGACCGCGTTCCCGAACCCGCCCACCCTTGAGGGCAACGTCCGGAAGCTCCCGGACGGCCGTTGGGAGAGCAAGGGCGACCTGTACACCGCGTTCTGCGCGCGGATGAAGGCGCTGGGGCCGAACGGGTTCCGTGCGGTGCTGTGGCACCAGGGCGAGAGCGACGCCAACCAGAAGGACGCGACCAGGACCCTGCCCGGCAAGCTGTACCGCGAGCACATGGAGAAGCTCATCCGCGAAAGCCGGAAGGACATCGGCTGGGCCGCGCCGTGGTTCGTCGCGCAAGTGAGTTACCACGTTCCCGGTGACGAGTCATCGCCGGACATCCGCACGGCGCAGGCGTCGCTATGGAAGGACGGGATTGCACTCGAAGGGCCGGACACTGACGCCCTCAAGGGGGAAATGAGGGACAACGGCGGCAAGGGTGTCCACTTCAGCGGACCGGGACTGCGCGCGCACGCGGTCAAGTGGGCCGAAAAGGTCCGACCCTGGCTCGAGCGACAAGCGGATGGACAGGAACCTTGACCAAGATTCCGCCCGGGCCGAAGCATCTGGAATCTCGACCAAGCGACCGATTCGCGGATAATAGTGGCAACTGAGGGGTGGAAGCGGTGGCGGCCGGCGTGCCCGAAAACCGCCCTGTGATTACCGCACCGCCGCGCCAGCAAGTTGGCAGCTGGCCGCTGGCTCGGAGCCATCCCACCCTGCCCTGTACGCACACGAACCGTTGGAGCCAAGGAACAACCTGTGGCTCCAACGGTTCGTATGCGCCGTTGCTCGGACCGGCGCGGTCTGGTTCCCTGTTACTTCGCCGGGCACTCAACCGCGATTGCCGCTTCGGACACGACCGGGTACTTGCCGTCCTGTAGTGCGGTCCCGCGGACCGTGACCTTCACGTCCTGATCGGCACTCACGTCCTTGACCCGTGTGAGCTTGAACACTGCCGTTGTTTGACCCGGCGGAACTGTAACCGGTGCCGCTTTGAACGCTTCGCGGAGTTCGTCCGGCAGACTCAGTTCCAACTGTACAGGCACCGAGAGCTTCTCCGACCGAAGCACGCTGACCATGACCTCGACAGTTTCGCCCGGCTTGATCGATAGCTCCTGTGGCGCGGACACTTTCATGATCGCGCCCTCAATCGACATGGTGATGCGCCCGCTCATGGGTGTGACGAGGTACCGCGTTTTCCCTTTCGCGTCGGGCACCGTCACGACGCCGATCAACTCCATGCGTGAGGTGCGTGTGGTTTCGAGCCACTCGGGCATGAAGCACGGATAGAACGCGCGGCTCTCGTTCGCGCCGACGACCATGTCCGGGCCGGTAATGCCCTGCCGCTGGTACGACTGGGCCGCAGACATCCACAGGTGAACGTCGCCCTGGAACCCGTTCAGGCGCTCCAGCGTGACCTCAGCCGGGTGCGTGCTGCCGCGGTGCACCTTGCGCCCGCCGTCCGCTTCGACCGCAACGACCTTCAGCCGCGGGGCGAGCGTGGTCGCGATCAGGAGCGACGCTGTTTGCTCATCGTCCGGGGCGCGGGACGCGAGGTTGCCGGTAATCGGCGCGAGCGCCTGCCGGGTGACGCCGCCTGCGGTGCCACTGACCGTTACGAGCGACGCCGCCGCGGGGGCGCCCTCCGCGCCTGTGAGTGTAATCTTGAGTTCCGGCTTGTCCGCGGGGATGACCAGGTTGGGGGGCACGGTAACACCTTCGGGAAGGCCCGACAGCGAGATCGCGATCGGGTCCTTCGACCCGCCCTTGCGCGCGACCTTCACCACCAGATCAGCCGCCCCGCCCAGTGGCACATTCAGCCGTGCCGTGGTCGAAAGCGTGAAGTCGGGCGGAGCCTTGCTTGCTGTAATGCGGTACACCGCGGCGCGGGTGCCCGCCTTGCCCGACAGATCATTCACAACGACGGTGTAGGGCCCGTCGGCGGGTACCGTGAACACGAGTCCGGCGTCAGTGGTGCCGGGCAGGTCGTCGTTGCGGGCGAGTTCCTTCCCGGTGCCATCGAGTACGGCGAGCGACAGGTCGAGCGGCGACACGAACCGCCGCGCCTCCGCGGCGAGGTTCAGCACGTCTCCCTTCTTCCCCTCGACCGCGAACCGGGCTTCCGTGGACTGATCGAAGACGCCGGTGGCTGCGGCCGGTAGAGACAGCAGCGAAGGCCCCTTCGCTGAAGCGACACCCTCCGCGACGTCTGAAAGCGGGATGTCGTAAGCGGCGCTCCCGAACGCCGTTTCGAGGCGATAGGCTAGCGCACGTGCCTTCGGATCGGTCGGGAACGTGACCTTCCGCGTGACCGATTCGAGTTTCGGCTTCCCGGTCGCCACACCGTAGCCCACGAACTCGACGTCGCGCGTCTGGCCGCGCGTGCCCGCGGCGGGCACGCTCGCCACCACTCGCGGCCCGGCGGTGAGCGCGAGCCGGTAGACGAACGACCGGTCGCCGCGGAAGTCGAGGTCGTGCAGTTCCACGGTGTATGCCGCGCCGCCCGTCGCCCAGAACGTGAGCGCCAGATCGTTGCCGTCGGTGTCCACCGCGTCGACAACCACGCTCCCTTTCGCGTCGCGCACGGTGACCGCGGAGTTCATGTTGACCCCGAGTCGCCGCGCGAACACGTCGAGCGTGACCGGCCCGTCCTTCACGGCGGTGAAGAGGTAGCGGTCCACTTCCTCGACTTTCTCCAGGCGCCCGTTCACGGTGACCGGCAGCGGCGGGAGCTTCTGTGGGAGTTTCGCCGCGCGCTCCTCGCTGACCTCGGCGCCGGTGCCGACCCAGAAGATGCCGGTCTTGAGCCCGGCGCCGCTGGCGCCCGCGACCGCCCACCTCACTGGGCCGGGCGGGAGATCGGCCGGCAGCGTTATTGCGGCGGGCTGTTCACGCGGCAGCGGGAGCGGCACGATGTAGGCCTTGGGACCGAACCAGTACGGCGGGGGCGGTACGATGATCGGGCCCGGGGCGCCGGTGGTCTTGAGCGTCGCGCGGGAGTCGAGAAGGAAGAACTCCAGATCCGGGGTCCAATCGAACCCGCCCAGTTGTACCGCTACCGTCGAACCGGCTCTGCCGCCCGACGGGTAGGCGTATCCCGGTTCGGGCGACTTCAGCGGCGCGGTCTTCTTCTGAGCGTGCGCGGCGGCGGGGCAGGCGAGTGCGAGCGCGAGAGGGGCGAGCAAGGCGAAAACGCGGTAGGTAGGCATTGCGGTCCTCGGCGTTCGATTCTCACCCCGAAGCTGATCCACACCTGACCCCGGGTGCGTTAGCCCACGAGTGATTCGATGACACGGCCGCCGTTAACGATGGGCACCGGGCGCCCGAGCGGCGTGTGGTACACCTTCGTGCTGTCGATACCCATCTGATGGAAAATGGTGCGGAGGAGGTCCTCGACGCTCACCGGG
>JBJSXS010000487.1:0-2328 GCA_046086545.1 Gemmata sp. | reverse complement strand
GGCTGGTTGTGGGAATCCACCCACGCGGGGGACTGGCGAAAAATGGCTGGCTTCCTGCCCGCGCCCGCGCTGTTCGCGAGCGCCCCGCCGCCGAAGAAGGCCGACAGCGATTTCGACACCCGCACCGCGAAGAACCCGAAGTTGGTTTTCCCGAACTCGAGCGTGTCCGCCGTCGGGCGGAACGCGGTCTGCACTTCGAGGAGCGTCTCGCGGTCGGGTCCGGGCCGCACCGCGGCGAACAGCTCCTGCTCGAGCAGCTCCTTGGGGTCGTGCCCGTCGTACCAGCCGAGGCGGACCGCCATCACCGCCTCGTCGTCGCCGTCCTGGTACGCGAGCCACTGCTTCTGCCGCACCCGGGCCGCGGTGCTGTCGGACCAGAAGTTCACCCCGCTGACCTTCTCGTGCGCGAACCAGACGGAGCGGTGGTGGTCGTGATCGGGCGCCCCGGGGTGCCCCATGCGCGTGAGTGACTCGCCCGACGCCGGTCCGACGAGGGGGTAGAAGAACGGCCGCGGGTACTGCGGCCCGAAGTGCCACCGCACGCGCTCGGCCCCGTCGACGCGGAAGCTGACCTGATGTTCCGGCAGCGGGAGCAGCGTGCAGCGCGGCATGACGCGGGCCTCACTTGTAGGACACGACGGCTTGCTGCGCGGTGGGCGGCAGCGGGTGGAACTCGCTCCGCACAAAGCCCGCTCGCGTGAAGATCTGCTCGTACTCGGCGAACGTGTACGCGTCGCCGCGGGCGGTGGTGGCGAGCATCGTGAGAGCGAACGCTGCGGTCGCGGGCGGCGCGACGCGGTCCGGGTCCGGGATGAACTCCAGGGTGAGGCACCGGCCGCCGGGCGCGAGCGCCGCGAGCGCCTTCCGCGCCAACTGTTCGCAGGTCGCGGCGTCGAAGTGGTGGAGGAAATTGGTCAGCAGCACCACGTCATAAGGCCCGCCCCAATCGACCTCAAAGGCGCTGCCGGGCAAGAGCGCGTACCGGTCCGCGGCACGCGCGGCGCGGGCGCTCTCGGCCGCCGCCGCCAGCACGCTGCCCCAGTCGAGCGCGGTGACGTGCGCGTTCGGGAACTTCTCCGCGACCGCGAGCCCAAACAGTCCGTGCCCGGCGGCGACGTCCAGCACCCGCAGCGGCCGCTGCGGGTCGCCGCCGATGAGGCCGGCGAGCAGTCGCGCCGGCACCCGCATGAGCGGCCCCATCGCCCGTGCGAACGCGACCCAGATGGGGTTGTCGTGCGACACGGTCCCCTCGCCGGGCAGCACGGTGCCGCCCTTGCGCACCGCCGCGGCGAGCTGGCCGAAGCAGTCCTTCAGCTGTGGCGCGAGCAGGAACTCGGTCGCGCCGCCGAGGTACGCCGGCGACTCCTTGTCGAGCAGCGTCGCCGCGTCCGGCGTGAGCCGGTACCGCTCGCCGCTCTTGCGCAGGAACCCGATGACGGTGAGGTAGTCCGCGAGGATCCGCACCCCGCGCTCGGCCCCGCCGCACGCGTTCGCGAGGGCGGGCGCGGTGTCGGCACCGCGCGCGAGGTGCGTGAACAGTTCGAGCTCGACGGCGGCGCGCAGCGCCTCGGTGCGCTGGAACGCGTTGATCGTGTCGAAGAACAGTACCGGGGACGGGTGCATCAGAGTTCCCGAACGCGACCGGGCGAGGCGTCATTGTACGCGCGGCACACCGTCACTCCCGCCACGGCCTCTTCTGCTCGTACCGCTTCAGCCGCTCCCGGGCGCTCGCCCCGTGCTCCTTCTCGAAGGCGGCGTCCGCGAGCGCTTTCTTCTGGAGCTCGACCGCGCGGGCGAAGTCGCCGGTCTCGGCGCACGCCGCGGCGAGCGCGTCGAGTGCCGACGCGTCCTTGCCCCCGGTCAGCTCGATCGCGTTCCGCGCGAGTTCGAGCGCGCGCTTCCCGTCGCGGAGCTTGTCGTCGGGGCAGGTCGATAGAAGCCGGGCGAGGTCGGCCGTGGCCGAAGCGTACCGGGCGTCGAGCTTCACTGCGGCTTCGAGGTCCGCGAGCGCCCTCCGCGGGTCGCCCTTCGCGCGCCAGGTCGTCGCGCGGTCGTGCAGCGCGGGCGCGTAGTGCGGCGCCACGCGTGCCGACTCGGTGTAATCGGCGACGGCCTTGTCGAAGTCCCCCTTCGCGTGCCACGCCAGCCCGCGGTTGCGGAATCCGACCGCGTACCCCGGGTCGAGTCTCACCGCCTCCGTGTAGTCCGCAATCGCCTTTTCGAGTTCCCTGTTCGCCCACCACATCATCCCCCGGACGCCGACCAGGTCCGCGTCGGTCGGCGCGAGTTTCACTGCCGCTTCCAAGTCTTCGAGCGCGGCGGCCGGTT
>JBJSXS010000486.1:0-3352 GCA_046086545.1 Gemmata sp. | reverse complement strand
CAGGTGAAAGCGCCGCGAGGCCGTTGAGGTGCAGATCCCTGGAGTGGTCGCCCCCCAGGGCCACAGCCGCGTCGTCGGGGAGAGTCGTCAGTCCGTCGAGGACGATGGGACCGCGGATCTTGGACAGCCCCTTGGCCGCCCCGGGCGACAGTGTCTTGAGCGCGGGGAGGCGGCCGTCGAGCTTCGGCCCGAGAACCTTGGCCGCCTCGTCCGAGAGTGCGGTCAACCCTTCCAGAGCAAGACCGCCCTCCCGCTTGTCGAACGCCTGTGCCACGTCGTCGGGGAGGGTTTTGATGTTGGGGAGTCGGCCGTCCCACTGATGCCCGTGCAACCCCGCCAGCGCCGCCGCCGTCTCGGGCGAAAGCGACGTCAAGCCGTGGAGCTGAACCGGGCCCGCCTGGGGGCCCCCTTTGCGTTGCGACAGCGCCCGGGCCGCCTCGGGCGAAAGAGTGGCGACGCCGTGGAGGTAAAGGCGTCCACCCGTTTGCTTGAAGAGATCCGCGGCGGCCTTGTCGGAGAGCGACGTCAACCCGTTCAGGGACAGCGCGCCGGAGTGACGGGCAAGCGCCGCTGCCGACTCGTCCGAGAGCTTCGTCAACCCGTTGAGGTGCAGCGGCCCCTTGTGCTGGCCGAGCGCTCCCGCGGATTCGTCCGAGAGCGACGCGAGCCCGTTGAGCGACAGCCAGCCGTCGAACCGGGCCAACTCCTTGGCCTCCTCGGGCGAGAGTGTGGTCAGGCCGTCGAGGAGCAGCGGGCCGCTCCTGTCCTGCGACAGCCGCCTGGCCTCATCGACGCTCAACTCCTTGCTCCGGTCCGGCTCCGCGGCCCGGCCGAACGCGGGGGCGAGCAGACCGACACACACCAGGCTCCAGATCCCGTATCGCATGGAAGCCTCACGATGCTACTTGCTACAGCGACCACTGACCGCCTTGAGAAGCGAGAGCGGGAGCGCCCCCGCCGATGCGCGTCCCGCACGCCTCAGGTGGCTACGCCAGGATCTCGGCCAGCGGGCCGGCCGTGTCGATGTCCCGGAGCTCGCGGTCGGGCTCGCCGAACTTCTCGCGCCTGTCTCCGACGGCGTGCAAAAGCGCCAGGAAGAAGTTGGACATCGTCCGGTGGCCGGCCTTGTTGTAACCGGGGTACTGCAGGAACCGGCCCGCCGTCTTCAACCGACCGCCGAGGTTGCCGACCAGGATCATCGGCCACTGTTGACCCTGCCCGTGGTGCTCCTCGGCGGAGTCGCTGAGGTAGACGATGAGCGAGTTGTCGAGCATCGTGCCGTTCCCTTCCTTCACCGCGGCCATCCGCCGGGCGAGGTCGGCGATCCGCTCGGCGTAGAAGCGGCGGATGGGCACGGCCGACTGGTTGCGCTTGGGGTCGTCGGGGTGCGTGTGACCGATCCCGTGCCCGTCGACCGTCACGCCGAGGTCCTTCCACGTGTGGTAGCCCTGGTAGCCGCAGGCCGTGTCGATGACCGCCACGTTCGTCAGCCGCGAGGCCAGCGCCGCCAACGCCACGGAGCACTGGGCCTCGAAGCGGCCGGTCGTCCGCTTGCAGTCGAACTTGTCGAGGGCGGGCAGGTTGGCCTTCAAACGGTCCTTGATGTCGCCGAGCTTTTGTTGTCGCGCCCGCAACTGCTCGAACGTGTCGAGGTACACGTCGAGCTTCTCCCGGTCCATCGCGGGAAGCTCTTCCCGCACCCGCTTGATGTCCGAGCGGCACCAGTCCAGCAGCTTGTTCCGGGCCTGAAACGCCTTACCCGCGTCCCCCTCCGCCGCGCTGCCGAAGAGCGCCTGGAACGCGACCCCCGGCTGGCAGATGTACGGCAGCGGCCTTCCCGGCGAACTCACCGACAGCCAGTTGGTGAAGACCCGGTCGGCGCCGGCCGGCACCCCCAACCCGACTACCGGAAGCACTGCCGGCACCCTCGCAGCAAACGCGTAGTCGATCGTCTGCGCGTGCGCCGCGAAGCGCCCGCCACCCTGAGCACAACAGTTGAACACGCCGTACCCGCCGCCGTGGTTCGGGTTGACGTGCTTGCTGGACAAACCCAGCACGACCGACATCCGATCCTTGACCGCCTCCAGGGGCGCGATCGCGTCGGGCAGCGCGTGGTTCGCCAGCGGCAAGT
Organism: Gemmata sp.; assembly: GCA_046086545.1. Taxonomy (GTDB): domain Bacteria; phylum Planctomycetota; class Planctomycetia; order Gemmatales; family Gemmataceae; genus Gemmata. The sequence continues at coordinate 1,221 of JBJSXS010000486.1, read as the reverse complement.
CGTACAGCTTGTCCGCCGCGCTGTTCCATCCGTGTTTTCCATCCGCGCCCAGGTCCTTTGGCCGGACGTGAGACTCCCACAGTCCGTTGGCCTCGACGACGAACACGAGCCGCGGCGGCGGGGCTTCGCCGCGGGCATCGGCCGCCAGCGCGTTCATGAACGGCTGGAGGACGACGGCCCCGGCCCCGAGCGTGACGCCCTTGAGCGCCGTCCGCCGGTCCAGTTGATCGGGCGTCACCATCCGCAGAGGGTGCCGACTCGCTTTCATAAGCGTTCCACCTTCGTGAGTGACGGGGGTGCAAGCAGTTGGAGGGTGGCAGCAGAGCGTGAGGAGGCACTTACAGCAGTTCGCGGACCGGGTCGGTCTCGTCGAGGAGGTACTGCGGGCGGTTGTTCGGGTCCATCACGGTGGTGGTGCCGGGGTCGATCCCCAGGTGCCGGTACAGGGTGGCGAACATCTGCTGGTAGTGGATCGGGCGGTCCTTGGGCCGCTCACCGTTCCTCGTCGTGCTGCCGATGACCTGCCCCACCTTCAGACCGCCGCCGAACAGGAGCGCGGACGCCGCCGGGGCGTAGTGGTCGCGCCCCGCTTTGTCGTTGATGCGCGGGGTGCGGCCGAACTCGCCCCACACGAGCACGAGCACGTCGTCCAGCATGCCGCGGGCTTCGAGGTCGTCGAAGAAGGCACTCAGGCCGAGGTCGAACGAGGGCAGCAACTCGTGGCGCAGGGCGTTGAAGTTGTCCTGGTGGGTGTCCCAGCGGCGCTCGCCTTCTTCCTCCCAGGTCAGGTTCACGCACCGCGCGCCGCACTCGATCAACCGACGCGCCATGAGGAACCGGGCGTTCTGCAGCCCGAGCGTTCTTTTGGATTTGGGGCTCTTCCCGAACCCGATGCCGTACCGGTCCCGCACCTTCAGCGGCTCGGCGCTGATGTCGAGCGCCTGCGCGAACTGCCGCGAGGTCAAGAACTCGACCGCCCGCTGGGTGTAGACGTCCATCGCCTCCATGGTTCCGCGGGGGTCGCGGCCGCGGTGCCCCGTGTCGAACTCGGTGCGGAGGCGCAGGCGGTCCGGCGTCACGTTCCGAGCGGTCAGGTTGGCGCGCCCCCCTTCACTGTCCGGGGTGTAGCAGTCGTAGGTGGAGCCCAGGAACCCGGCCGAGCGGGAGTAGGCCTGCTCGCTGGGGTTGTACCCGGAGATCATGGCGACCGACGTGGGCACG
>JBJSXS010000485.1:0-7419 GCA_046086545.1 Gemmata sp. | reverse complement strand
TGCGGGACACCGGCTCGCCCACCACGACCGCCAGGAGCGTGAGGAACCCGCCGACCAGCGACGCCTCGACGACCTTCCCCGGCCGGAGGCGGTACATCCACAGCCCGACCAGCAGCGCAATCGGGATCGTCGCCGCGATGGTGAACGTGCCCCACGAGCTCCCGGGTACGACCTGCGTGCACCCGGCGGGCAGTTGGTAGACCACCGGGGCCGCGGCGCCCGAGACGACCTGCGGCTCCGCGGGGCACTTCACGCCGAACGCCTCCGAGCGTAGCGTCGCGGGCGCGTTGGGCGCGTACCGGATTTCGCAGTTCGCCGGGAACTGATAGACGCCGTCCCGCAGTGCGGGCCGCTCCGGGGACCGGATCACCATGTCCTTGGGCAACTTTACCTCCTCGCCGCCGAGCGCCTTCACCACCACGAACCCCAGTCCCGCGAGGGCGATCACCACGATGAACAGGATCGCGACCGAGGCGATGACCGCGGCCGAGTAGCCCAGCTCGTGGCGCGCGATCTCGGCGATGGACTTGCCGTCGCGCCGCACGCTCGCGGCCATCACCAGCATGTCCTGAACGGCCCCCGCGAGGCACACCCCGATGACGAGCCACACCAGACCGGGGGCGAACCCGTACTGAATGGCGAGTACCGGCCCGATGAGCGGGCCCGCACCGCTGATGGCGGCGAAGTGGTGCCCGAACAGCACCCACCGGTTCGTCGGGTGGTAGTTCTGGCCGTCGTTGAGGCGCACCGCGGGCGTGACGCGGGCGTCGTCGAACGCGGCGACCTTCGCCGCGAGGAACGCGGAGTAGTACCGGTATGCGATGGCGAGGCAGCACAGCGCGGCGATCATCACCGGCATCGCGTGCAGCAGGACGCGCCCGCTCTCGGGGTCGCGCGTGTACAGCGTGATTGCGAACAGGTCCATTGTGGCCCAGCAGCGAGGGAGGGGCGTAGGAGGGATAGGGTAGCAGACCGGCGCGGCGCGCACCACAAACCAGTTGGCCGCAACCCGCGGGCGCGCGCGAGGGGGCGCGCGTCCGCGGGTTGCGGCCAAAAGGAGCACCAGAGGCCTACTTCGTGTCGCCCGCGGGGTGCGGCGCCTGATCCATCGCGTTCATTTCGGCGGTGTCCTTCTTGGACTGCCACCACGCCCACGCGACCGCCAGCGCCGCGGCCGCCGCGACCGCCAGGCCCACCTGCGGGTTGCCGGTGCCGTCCTTCACGTTGTGCAGGATCACCAGCGGGAGCGCCAGCAGGCTCACCATGTTCATCACCTTGATGAGCGGGTTGATCGCCGGGCCGCTCGTGTCCTTCAGCGGGTCGCCCACGGTGTCGCCGGTCACCGACGCCTTGTGCTTCTCGCTCCCCTTGCCCGTGTTGCGCTCCTTGTCCTTCGGCTCGTCCTCGATCATCTTCTTGGCGTTGTCCCACGCGCCGCCGGCGTTCGACATGAACACCGCCATGAGCTGACCGCTCAGGATCATCCCCGCGAGGAACCCGCCCAGCGCGAACGGCCCGAGCAGGAACCCGACCACCAGCGGGGTGCCGATCGCGAGCAGCCCGGGGCCGATCAGCTCGCGCTGCGCGGTGCCGGTGCAGATGTCCACGACGCGGCCGTAGTCGGGGGTCTTCGTGCCGGCCATGATTTCCGGGTCGCGGAACTGCTTGCGGCACTCGAACACGATCAGGTACGCCGCGCGGCCGACCGCGCGAATCGTCATCGCGCTGAACAGGAACGGCACCGCGCCGCCGATCAGCATGCCGATGAACACCATCGGCTCCGCGACGGTCAGCTTCGACGCCCCTTGCGTGAAGTCGCCGATCAGCAGCTGGCCGATCTTCTCCTCGCTCCCGGTCACCAGCACCGCGATGAAGCTGGCGAACAGGGACACGGCCGCGATCACCGCGGAGCCGATGGCGACGCCCTTCGTGATGGCCTTCGTGGTGTTGCCCACCGCGTCGAGGTCCGCGAGGATTTGGCGGGCCGCGTCGTTCTCGGCCTTCGGCATGAACCCCGGGTCGCCGTCCTTGAGGTCCTTGCCGTTCGCGTCGCGGTTGAACGCCATCTCGCCGATGCCGTTCGCGTTGTCCGCGATGGGGCCGAACACGTCCATGCTGATCGTGTCGCCGGTGAGCGTGAGCATCCCGATGCCGGTCATGGCGACGCCGAACGCCAGGTACAACAGGTTCTGCGCGTCGTCGCACACCGCGACCGCGCCGAGGATGGCGGCCGAGATGACGATGACCGCCCACACGGAGCTTTCCAAACCCAGCGCGAGGCCGCTGATGATGTTGGTCGCGTGCCCGGTGCGGCTGGACCGGACCACCTCCTTCACCGGGCTGTACTCGGTGCTGGTCCAGTACTCGGTGCACTTGTTGAGCGCCACCGCCAGCAGGATGCCGATCAGGCAGCACCACGCGATGGACAGGTTGACGCCCGGCTTGAGCGGCACATGGTAGCGCGCCTGCGACAACTGGAGGAGCGTCGCGGTGCCGCGGTTCTCGCCGTCCTGGTTCAGCCCGCGGGCCTTCAACTCGGTAACGATCTGCCGCTCGTGGTCGGCGCTGGCCGCCGCGACGCGGACCCGGCGCTCGGCCAGTTTCGCCTTGGTCGCGCCGTCCAGTTTGTGCCACGTGTCGAGCGCCGCGGCCCGGTACTTCTCCACCTGCTCTTCCAGCGTGCGGGTCGGCTCAGCGTTCCGCGCGGGGCCGGCGCGCAGGTCGCGCAGCTCCTTCACCTGGTCGGCGACCGTGTGTGCCCCGGTGTGGGCCAGCCCCAGTTCCTTGCGCAGCTCCGGGTTGTCGTACAGCTCCTGGTACATGCCCTTGTCGATGCCGCGCTCGACGATGTACGCCGCGTCGAACCGCAGGTAGATGGCGCCGAGCAGCATGAACCCGGCGACGCTGATCGCGGCGCTGCGGTAGAACCCGTTGTTGATGGACCTCATCGCGACCGAGCTGTTCCCGGCCCCGATCCCCTTGCCGACCAGCGACGTGCTGATGACGCTGGCGACCACGCCCACCGCCTGCACCAGCAGCGGGAAGACCATGCCCTTGTACCCGAACGCGGCGTACCCGAGCATGACCGACGCGACCATCGTCACCGAGTAGCTCTCGAACACGTCGGCCGCCATCCCGGCGCAGTCGCCCACGTTGTCGCCCACGTTGTCGGCGATGGTGGCCGCGTTCCGCGGGTCGTCCTCGGCGATGGCCTGTTCCACCTTGCCCACCAGGTCCGCGCCCACGTCGGCCGCTTTGGTGTAGATGCCGCCGCCGACCCGCATGAACAGCGCCAGAAGTGAGCCGCCGAACCCGTAGCCGATCAGGATTTCGTAAGCCAGTTCGCCGAACACGAGCAGGATCAGCGCGCCGCCGAGCAGGCCCAGCCCGCAGGTGAACATCCCGGTGATGGTGCCGGTGCGGTACGCCATCCGCATCGCGCTGCCGAAGTCGGTGCGCGCCGCCGCGGCCACCCGCAGGTTGCCGGCGGTCGCGAGCCGCATGCCCGTGAAGCCGACCGCAGCGGAGAACAGCGCGCCCATCAGGAACGCGACCCCGCGCCCGATGGCGATGGTCTTCAGCTCGTCGGTGCTGTGCATCCCGGGTTCGACCGTCCAGGGCCATTTGGACGCGATGATCACCCCGGTGAGCAGCACGATCAGGAGGCCGACGACGGTGAACTGCCGCCGGAGGTACGCGTTCGCGCCCTCGCGCACGGCCTGCGCCACCTTCTGCATCGCGGGGGTGCCGGTGTCGGCCGCGTACACCTGCTTCATCAGTTGGACGGAGTACACCAGCCCGCCGATGGCGACCGCCAGACAGCCCAGGAGGCCGAGCTTTTCGCCGAACCCGTAGGTGCCGGAGGTGAGGAACGCGAACGGCTCCCACCCGGCACCGAAGAGGTCCAGGCGGGCGGGCGACCCGGAGAAATCGGACGCCCCGAGGAGGCCCATCGGGAGGGCACAAATGAGAAGCAGCAGCCACGGGAACCGCGGCCGGGGTGCGCGAGAGCGAGAGAGGGCCATGTGGCTATCCTGGCACTTGTACGTTCGGCGGTAGCCCGGCCGGGAACGCGCGAGCGAAAGCGGGGAGAGGCCGCAGCGCCTCGCGCGCAACTCCGACGAGGGACGGAGGGCGTAGCTTGTGACAAACGTCACAAGCTGTCAAGATGGGGCTAAGAATACCTTCGAAATGTGAGTGCGTCTACAACCCAAACGGGCACATTGCCGGTTCGCGGGGCGGCGCCCGTTGGGAGAAGGTGGAACCGCGGCCGGTGTACGGCTGTCACCCGCCCCGCGCGCCGGTGAACTGCTGGGCGATGTCCACGCCCACAAGGTCGCTCCACGCGGTCAGCAGCTTCGTGAACACCGGTCCGGGCCACGCGTAGTCGCGCGCGCGCTCGGCGCACGCGAACCGCCGGACCCCGGCGACGCAAAACCCCGTGCCCGCCAGGAGCAGTTCCGTCACGCGGGCGGGCACGAACTGCTCATCGCCCGGTTCGGGCGGTCGGCACAGGTAGCGGTAGTCGAGCGGCGCGTCGGTACACGCCAGCCCGGTTGCGGCACACAATTCTGAGACCACCTTCATGCTGATGCTGTCCTGGGTGCCCCCCGGCACCGGGCGAAACACGGTGTCGCCTGCCACCGCGAGCACCGCGCCGATGGCGGTGTCGGCCGCGCCGCCGTGATCGAGGACGACGGGCACCGCGGCCGGGGCGTGAAACCGGCTCGCCGGGTCGCGCAGCGATTCGCTCGCGACGTGCCAGTGCAGCCGGCTGCGGTGCTTCACCCGCGGCGGCAGCAGGTCGGTGGGGCGCGCCGACTGCACCCCCGCGACCGCGAGCGTCACCCCTTCCGTGAAGAGCTTCCGATAGCGCGCGAACGGCAACGGGTACGTCACCATCCCGAGCGTGGGGGGGCCGTTGCGCGCTTCCCCGAGGTAGAGCCCGAGCGGCCCCGGGGTGGCGAACGTCACAAGTTGCAGCTCGCCGCCGGAGGACAGGAGGCGCGCGTTGTGCTCGACCAACTCGTTCGCGGTCGCGGTCAGTTGGCCGTCGGTCGCTTCGAGCGGCACGTAACACGCCGCGCAGTCGCGCCGGAACCGCGCGAGGTGGTCTTCCCAGCGGAACGGCCTGTGGCGGAACGTGCGCGCGTTATCGACGACGGTGGCCCCCGACACGAACCCCGCGTCGTGCAGCGGCAGTGCCGCGTCCGCGAACGGAACGAGCCGGCCGTTGAGGTACGCGAGCGGGGTGTTCACGCATCCTCCGACACAATCGTTTCGGCACGCGGGTGCCTGACGTACTGCGCCCGCCCGTGCTCTCGGGCGTGCTGGACGTGTTTGTGAGTGACCATGGCCGGGTGCCCGGGTGCCGCGTTCGGGGCGCGCCTTGTGATCAGGTCGCGCGCGCCATCTTCTGGGAGCCCGAGCGCGATCAGGTACAGCCACAGGATCGTCGGCGAGCGGAACTGCCCCATAAGGCAGTGAACGTACACGTGCGCGCCCGGGGCCGAGGCGAGGCCGTGCAGCGCGTCGAGCGCCTGAACGGTGGTCTCGCGCGACAGCTCCAGCGAGTCGGACATGGGCACGAACACGACGTCCGCGAACCCGTCGTCGGTGGACACCGCGCTCGGCCGGTCGGACACGTTCAGCACGTGCGTGATTCCGGCGGCGCGGAGCCGCGCTGCGTCCTCCGGGCGCGGGTACGTACCGACGGAAAGGCACTTGGTGATGCGGTACATCGGCTACTCGCTTTCGAGCAACACGGCGGTGAAGTCGTCCTGAAACGAGCCGTTCGGCCCGAGCCGGGCCGCGGCCTGAAGTTCCTTGAGCAGCGCAGCGCCGGAGGCCCGGAGCCCGAGTTCGCGCACCTTCGACCAGGCCGCGCGCTTCCACACCCCGGCGGGCACGGCGAGCAGCTTCCACGGGCGCACAAGTTCCGCCTCGAACGCCGTGAACCACGCCTCGCCCGATCCGACCGGCGGGTCCTTCTCCTGCCGCGCCGTGAGCCGGTGGTCTTGCCCGGAGCCGCACGTTGCGAGCAGCGCGCAGTCCCCGCACGACCCGCCGCTGACCCGGCCGCCGTCTACGTAGAAGCCGAGGAGGGAGGTGAGCCCGGCGGCGGGGTCTTCGGCCGCCGCGCGGTCGGCCTCCCACAGCGGGCCGCCGGACCACGTCACGCGGTCCCGCAGGTCGACCCCGGGTTGTGTCGCGGCGGCGACGAACGCGCGGCACGCGAGTCGCGCGGCTTCGGCCCCGCCGGCGCGCCCGCCCTGGCCGTCGGCCAGCGCGACGAGGCGCCCAGTGCCGCACGGGTGCAGCGCGAACGCGGCTCCGTTGGTGGGGCGCCCGCCGGGGGCGGTGATGGTGTGCGCGCGGATCATCGTGCCCCGGGTGCCCGTGCGTCGCGCTCAATTCTACCCCGAGTCACGCGGCCCGGGACAGGTGCGTAGGAGGGATCAGCGAATCGAGCACGTCCAGCGTGCGTGCGGTCGCTCCCTGCTGTCGCTGCACCAGCCCGCGCGCCGCCGCACCGGTGCGGGCGCGCAACTCGGCGTCCGCGAGCAGCCGCGCGAGCGCGGTTTCGAGCCCGGCCGCGTCCTTCACCATGAAGGCGCCGCCGGCCTCCACCAGCCGCCGGGCGGCGCTCTTGAAGTTCCAGACGTGCGGCCCGAACACGCACGGCACCCCGTACCCCGCGGGTTCGATCATGCTCTGGCCGCCGCGCACGCCGTCGAGGCTGCCGCCGGTGAAGCCCACGTCGGCGAGGCCCCACGCGGCCCCGAGTTCGCCCACCGTGTCGAGGAGGACGACGGCGGGCGCCTCCGCGAGCGGCCCGGTCATCCGCGCGCGCCGCACGAACGGGAGGCGCGACGCTTCGAGCAGCCGCGCGACCTCCTCGAACCGGTCCGGGTGGCGCGGGACGAGGACGAGCCGCAGGTGCGGGAACCGCGCGCGCAGGCTGGCGAAGGCGCCCAGGACGATGCTCTCTTCCGGCGCGTGCGTGCTGCCGGCGAGCAGAATCAGGGGAGAAGGCGGGAAGGGGCGCAGGCCGAGAGCGGCGCCCAGCGCCCGCGTTTTCTGCTCGTCGCGCGCGGCCGCGCCGTCGTACTTGATCGAGCCCGTGGTCACCAGCTTCGCGGCGGGCACGCCGAGCTGCCGCAGGCGCTGCGTGTACTCCTCGTCCTGCACCGCGAAGCGGGCGATGTGCCTGAACAGCACCCGGCGGGCGAGGGCGGCGACGCGCCTCAGGCGCGAGTAGCTGCGCGGGCTGAGGCGGGCGTTCACCACCGCGACCGGTACCCGGCGCGCGCCGGCCGCCGCGAGGAAGTTCGGCCACAACTCGCTCTCGGTGAGCACCACGAGCGCCGGCCTCACCGCGTCGAGGGCGGCGGCGACGGCCCAGGTGAAGTCGAGCGG
>JBJSXS010000484.1:0-7790 GCA_046086545.1 Gemmata sp. | reverse complement strand
CTCGCGCTCGACCTGTGCCGCGATCTCACGCAGCCACCCCGCTTGCACTTCGAGATCGGAAGTGTCGAACGAGCGCAGGATGAAGTTGATTTTCACCTCCCCGACGCCGCCCTCGATCGTAAGCGGGTGAATGAACCCCTGCCGGTCCGCGGTCGTTTCCGGGCTGAGCGTGCGCTGCGGCAGGCGGTCGAGGAACATCCCGGCGAGGCGCACCGCGTTCACCATGCGGCCCTTCGCGATGGACGGGTGGATGTTGATCCCGGTGATGGTGACCACCGCTGCGTCCGCGGAGAACGTCTCGTCCTCGATCTCGGCGGTGCCGGCGCCGTCGAGCGTGTACGCGACCGTCGCCCCGATCTGCGCCAGTTCAAGGTGCTTCACACCGAGGCCGATTTCTTCATCACACGTGAACACGATGCGCACCGGGCCGCGCGGGATCGCGGGATTTTGTATCAGGATGCGCGCCGCTTCCATGATGACCGCGAGGCCCGCCTTGTCGTCGGCGCCCAGAAGAGTCGTACCGTCGGTGGTGATGATCGTCTTGCCGATCAGCCCGTTCAGCTCGGGGTTCTCGGCAACACGAATCACCTTCGACGTGTCTTTCGGTAGTGTGATGTCGCCGCCCTTGTAGTCGCGAATTAACTGCGGCTGGACATCTTTTCCTGAGTTCTCGGGGTTAGTGTCCACGTGCGCGTTGAACGCGATGGTGGGCGCACCGGGCACGTTCCCCGGGACCGTGGCGAACACGAGCCCGTGCCCGTCCTGCACCGCGTCCGTGATTCCCAGCGCGAGCAGCTCGTCGCGCAGCATCGCACCGAGCACGAGCTGCCCCGGCGAACTCGGGTAGGCCGTCGATTTCTCGTCCGCCTTCGTGTCGACGCGGACGTAGCGCAGGAACCGCTCGAGGAGCGTGTGGGTCGGGAACGACATAAGTTTCACCGGCGAGGGCGCAGTGGGGGACAGGGTGTCTATGTACTCTCCGTCTGCCCCCGCGCCCGCTGCGTTCTCCGCGGCGCACCGCTTTTCTTCTTCCGCTTCCGTTTCGCGGCCAGCCCCTTCACGCCGACCCTCGGGCACAGGTCGGCGACGGCGCACGTCTCGCACCGCGGCTTGCGTGCGAGGCAGACCTTGCGCCCGTGCATGATGAGCCGGCCGCTGAAGTGCAGCCACTCGCTCGGCGGCACGACCGCCGCGAGCGCGCGTTCGACCTTCACCGGGTCCGTGTGGCGCGTCAGGCCGAGGCGGCGCGCGAGCCGGCCGACGTGCGTGTCGACGTTCACGCCGGGCGCCTCGAACGCGTGCCCGCGGACCACGTTGGCGGTCTTGCGCCCGACCCCGGGCAGGCTCACGAGGTCTTCCAGCGCCGTCGGCACCGCGCCCCCGAACCGCTCGACCAGCTGCGCGCACGCGGCCCGGATGTTCTTCGCCTTGCTCTTGTAAAACCCGCTCGGCTTGATGAGCCGCTCGAGCTCTTCGATGTCGCACGCCGCGACGTCCGCGGCGGTCGGGAACCGCGCGAACAGTGCCGGCGTGAGGGCGTTGATGCGCTTGTCGGTGCACTGTGCCGACAGGATCACCGCGACGAGCAGCTGAAACGGCCCGTCGTGGTTGAGCCCCTCGAACTCCGGGTACAGGGGCGCGAGGCGCGCGTTGATCGGGGTCACGCGCTCGCGCGCCGGCGGCAGCTTGGGTGCGGTCGGTTCGTCCACGGTCATGCGACTCGGAGGATCGGTTCGGGCGCTTCTTCTGTCACGGGCGCGAGTCGGGGCGCGGGGGCCGGCGCCGGGCGGGTGCGCATCTGCTCGGCCTCGAGCGGGGTGATGAACCCGCGCGCCAGTAGCGTTTCGACGTCGGGCGGCGCGCCCGCAGGGAGGCCGATCAGGTCCGCGTGCGCGAACGCGCGGCGCTCCTGCGCGAGCCCGGTTTCGTCGGGCCCGCGGTGCGGCACGCGCGGCCGCCGCTCCAGTTCGTCGAGGAACGTGCGCAGCTCGATCTTCGCGCGCCGCGCGCAGAACGCGCGATCCACGAGGCCGAGGGCGCGCGCCTCGCGCCCCGAGAGCGTGCGGCCCGATTCGACGAGCGCCGCGGCGCGGCGGCCGGCCAGCTTCCGCACCCGGCTGCTTCCGCCGAAGTACGCGCCGCGGGTCGGGAACCCGAGGTGCGTTTGCGGGGTCGCCACGCACAGCCGGTGGTCGCACATCAGCGCCAACTCGAACCCCACCCCCAGGCACGGCCCTTCGATGAGCGCGACCGTCGTGAACGGCAGCGCGCGGAGCCGGGCGAACACGTGCTGACCGCGCGCGGCGAAGCTCGCGCGGTCGGTGACCATCGCGACGCCGGGGTGCAGCCCGGCGCAGAAGCCGAACGGCTTCGCGCTCCGCACCACGAGCGCGCGCACGAACGCGTCAGTTTCGACGCTGCGGAGCGCGGTTTCAAGCTCGGTAAGGCGCGGCGCATCGAGCGCGTTCACCGGCTCGCCCGGGAACCCGAGCCGGAGTGTCGCAACGCCGTACTCGGCCGTGACGCACAGGTGTTCGGACTGGAACAGCATGCACGGAATGGTGATGGGTTGAAGGGGAGAAATCAACCCGAAGTGGTCAGGCCGGCGGTCCGGGCGCGGAACACGGGCCGGCCCCGGCGGGTCGCCCGGCGCGCGGCAGCCGTTGGCACCTTGGAACTTCCGGCACTCGGTGTTCGCGTCAGCACAGCTCGTCGACGGGCTTGCCGCTCGGCAGCACGGGCACGGGCCGCCCGTTGTTCATGTACTGCGCCTCGGTGTCCACCCCGAGGTGCCGGTACATGGTGGCGAGGACGTCCTGCGGGGTCTTCGGGCTGGCCTTCGGGAACGCGCCGTTGCTGTCGGAGGCGCCCACCACGCGCCCGCCCTTGATCGGCCCGCCGGCGAGCGCGGCGCTGAACACGTTCGGGTAGTGGTCGCGGCCCGCCTGTGCGTTCACCTTCGGCGTGCGCCCGAACTCGCCCCAGGCGACCACGAGCGTCGTTTCGAGCAGCCCGCGGGTTTCGAGGTCTTCGATCAGCGCGGTGAACGCCCTGTCCCAGCGCGGCAGGAACCCGAGCTTCAGCGACTCGAACCCTTTGACGTGTGTGTCCCACCAGCGCAGGTCCACCGTCACGATGCGCGTGCCGGCCTCCACGAGGCGCCGCGCGAGCAGCATGCGCTGCGCCCAGTTCGGCGCGCCGCAGCGGTCCGCGGCCTTCGGGTCGAACGCGGGCAGGAGCCCGTACCGCTCGCGCACCCTGGACGGCTCTCTGTCGAGGTCGAACGCGTCGCGCGCGGTCGGGGAGGTGAGGATCTCCCACGCCCGCGACTGGAACCGGTCGGCCGCGTCGAGCTGCCCGGTCTTGTCCGCGTCGCGGCGCATCGTGTCGAACCTGTTGAGCAGCCCCTTGCGGTCGCCCACCTGGTCGTAGGTGACGCCTTCCGCGAGGTTGAAGTTCGGGAGCTTGAACGGCCCCGGGGTCGCGGGGTCCGCGCCCGTCTCGAACGGCTTGTGCGCGACCCCGAGGTACGCGCTGCCGGCCCCCGGGAGCATCCGCGGGATCATCACGTAGGGCGGCATCTGGGTGGACAGGTGCCCCACCTGCTTCGACACGACCGACCCGATGCTCGGGTATATGTTCGTGTCCGGGTTGGGCCCGGGGTTGTAGCCCGTGAAGCAGATTTGGTCGCCCGCGCTGTGCCCGGCGTCGTGGTGGTGCAGGCTGCGGATGATCGACCACTTGTCCATCATCTTCGCGGACAGCGGCAGCATGTCCGAGACCTGAATCCCGGTGACGTTCGTGTTCATCACCCCGAACTCGCCCTTCACCTCGGCGGGCGCGTCCGGCTTCGGGTCCCACATGTCGTGGTGGCTCGGCCCGCCGCGCATCCACAGCAGTATGACGTTGTTCGTCCTCGTCAGGGACGTGGGGACGGCGTCCTTCGCGCGGGCCTCGGCCCGCAGGAGGTTGTCGAGCGAGAGCGCGCCGGCGACGCCCAACGCGCCGGCCTTCACGAACGCGCGGCGGTCGGGGCGGCGCAGGGTCCGGCGGAAGTCGGCGCAGCCGATGTGGTTCGCGGGCATGGCAAGGCCCCGGCGGGAAAAGGCGGAAGGCAGGTGATGGCGGGACGGCCCCCTACTAGGGTATCATCGGAATCTTCCCGCCGCCACTTCATTCCTCAAAGGGTGATCCGATGGCCGAACGCACGCTCCTGACCAGGCGCCCGGGCTGGGCGGCGCTGCAAGCGCACTTCCAGAAGGTGCAAAAAGCGCACCTGCGCGAGCTGTTCGCCGCCGACCCCGGCCGCGGCACGCGCCTGACCGCCGAGGCCGCGGGCGTGTTCGTGGACTACTCCAAGAACCGCGTCACCGACGAGACGCTGAAGCTGCTGTTCGCACTGGCGAACGAGTGCGACCTCAAGGGCCGCATCGAGGCGATGTTCGGTGGCGAGAAGATCAACATCACCGAGGGCCGCGCGGTGCTGCACACGGCGCTGCGCGCGCCGAAGGGCGCGACGGTCGCCGTGGACGGCAAGCCCGTCGTCCCCGAGGTGCACGAAGTATTAGACGCGATGGCGGCGTTCGCGGACAAGGTGCGTAGCGGCGAGTGGAGGGGCTTTACCGGGGCGCGCATCAAGAACGTCGTGAGCATCGGGATCGGCGGGTCCGACCTCGGCCCGGTGATGGCGAACGAGGCGCTCCGCTACTACGCGCAGCGCGACCTCAACTTCCGGTTCCTGTCGAACGTGGACGGCACCGACTTCGCGGAGACCGTGCGCGACCTCGGCCCGGCGGAAACGCTGTTCATCGTCTGCTCGAAGACGTTCACCACGCAGGAGACGATGACCAACGCGGAGAGCGCGCGGAACTGGTCGCTCGCGACCCTGAAGGACAAGGCGAGCGTCGCGAAGCACTTTGTGGCGGTGAGTACGAACGCGGCGAAGGTGAAGGAGTTCGGGATCGACACGGCGAACATGTTCGGGTTCTGGGACTGGGTCGGCGGGCGGTACTCGATGGACTCCGCGGTCGGCCTGGCCACGATGCTGGCGCTCGGCGGCGCGCAGTTCCGCGAGCTGCTGAGCGGCTTCCGGGCGATGGACGAACACTTCCGCACGGCGCCGTTCGAGAAGAACCTGCCCGCGATCATGGGCCTGCTGAGCGTCTGGTACGGCAGCTTCTTCGGCGCCGAAACCGTGGCGGTGCTGCCCTACGACCAGTACCTCAAGCGGTTCCCCGCGTACCTCCAGCAGCTGACGATGGAGAGCAACGGCAAGCGCGTCACGCTCGGCGGCGCGGAGGTCGATTACCAGACCGGGGCCGTGTACTGGGGCGAACCGGGCACGAACGGCCAGCACAGCTTCTACCAGCTCATCCACCAGGGGACGAAGATCATCCCGTGCGACTTCATCGCGTTCTGCAAGTCGCTGAACCCGGTGGGCCGGCACCACGACCTCTTGATGGCAAACGTGTTCGCGCAGGCGGAGGCGCTCGCGTTCGGCAAGACGCCCGAGCAGGTCCGCGCCGACAAGGTCGAGGAGTGGCTGGTGCCGCACAAGACGTTCCCGGGCAACCGGCCGTCGAACGTGCTCCTCGTGGAGAAGCTGACGCCGTTCGCGCTGGGCACGCTGGTCGCGCTGTACGAGCACATCGTGTTCACGCAGGGCGTGGTGTGGGACATCGGTTCGTTCGACCAGTGGGGCGTGGAGTTGGGCAAGGTGCTGGCGTCGAAGATCGCACCGGAACTCGAATCCGCGACCGAACCCGACCTGAAGCACGACAGCTCCACGAACGCGCTGATCCGGCGCTACCGCAAGGGGAAGAAGTAAGTGCCGGGGTTTTAGCCCCGGAGGGGCCCGGGGAGTAGCAGGGGGCAGCGAGTCTGCGAGCGCAACCCCGGGCGGGCGTCGCGGGCAAGCCAATTGCCTCCGGCGCTTCGCCCGGGGTTGCGCTCCGCTCGCCCCCGGCCGCCCGCCGCCCCTCCGGGGCTGTAGACGGTGGTCCGGCGCCCTGAAACTTGGGGTTGATTCGCCCTCACTCCGTCTGCCACAATCCCCGCACTTCGGATTCCGGGTCACGGAAACGACCCGCGATTTGCCCGGTTCGCACGGGGGCACGGATGTCGTCTGTCAGTTTCGCACCACCGAGCTCGTCTGCGCCCGCTGCCGCCACGCCGAAAGCCGCTGTTTGGCAGGGGGCCGCGCTCGTCGCGGCCCTGCTGTGGGCGTACCTGCCCATGCTGAAGGTGTTCGCGGACAAGTGGCTCAACGACCCGCAATACACGCACGGGCTGCTCGTCCCGTTCTTCTCCGCGTACCTGATCCGGCGCCAGTCCAAGAGTGGAACCCTTGTTCTCAAGCCGATGCCCTTCTTGGGGTGCGGCACACTGGTCGCGATTCTCGCGATGCGCGCGGTGGCCGGCGCGCTCCTGTTCCAGCAGCTGGACGCGGCGTCGCTGCTGCTCGCGCTGGTCGGGATCGTGCTCGCGGTGGGCGGGGTGCCGCTCCTGAAGCGCACCGGGGCCGCGCTCGCGTTCCTGTGCTTCATGATCCCGCTGCCCTACGAACTGGAGCGCAACGTCGGCGGGCCGCTGAAGACCGCTGCGACCGCGAGCAGCACCTACCTGCTGCAAGCGCTCGGACTGCCCGCGATCCGCGACGGCAACATCATCCTGATCGACGAGGTGCGGCTCGGCGTCGTGGACGCGTGCAGCGGCCTCAAGATGATGGTCACGTTCGCCGCGTTTTCGGTCGGCGCGGTGCTGCTGATGCGGCGCAGCCTGTTCGAGAGGTTCATGGTGCTGCTCGGGATCGTCCCCGTCGCGGTGCTGACCAACGTGCTGCGCATCACCGCGACCGGGGTGAGCTTCAACTTCGTCACCGGCGCCGGCACCCGCGACTTCCTGCACGACGCCTACGGCTACGCGATGATGCCCGTCGGCATGGGGCTGCTCGCGGCCGAACTGTGGGTGCTGAAGCGACTGGTGGTCGCAGAGCCGATGAGCGCCGCGGGCTGAGCCCCGCGCGAACGCCAAACCCGGTCGCGGACCGACCGGGCCACAACACTCCGCCTCGTCACCTGAACGGACTCGGGGACCGCCATGACCGGACCAACCTTTGCCTCGACCGCGACCACGCCCGCGGCCCCCGCCGCGCCGGCGCCGCCCCCCAAGGTGCCGGCCCGCGCCGCCCGGCCGGGCGACGGCCCCGAGGACAGCCCCGGGGCGCGCGTCCTCATCTACCTGAAGCTCCACTGGCTCATGATCGCGTTCTGCGGCACGCTCATCGGCGGGGCGGGCGCGTGCGCGGCGTACTCGCTGCTCGCCAGCAAGTACGAGTCCTACGGCATGCTCCAGGTGTCGAGCGCGCCCACCACGCTGGCGAACCAGAACAACCCGCAGCAGGCCCGCACCGACTTCGTCACCTACCTGAAGACGCTCTCGGCGCTGGTGAAGTCGGAGTTCGTGCTGAACGCGGCCCTGCGCGACATCAAGGACCTGCCGACCATCAAGGCGGAGAAGAACCCCATCAAGTACCTCGACGAGGAGCTGGTGGTGTCGTGGACGGACGGGTCCGAAGTGATCCGCATCACGTTCCGCGGGCACGAGCCGGAGGACGCCAAGCGCATCGTGGACGCGGTGCAGAAGGCCTTCATCGAACAGGTGGTGGAGCGGAAGGCGCACGAGACCCGCGACTTCCTGGTCAAGGTGGAGGAGTCGCAGCTCAAGGTGAAGCGGATCCTCGACTCCAAGCTCGTGAAGCCGGGGGCCGCCGCGGCGGCCCCGGGCGCGGG
>JBJSXS010000483.1:0-2778 GCA_046086545.1 Gemmata sp. | reverse complement strand
GAAGGGGCGCTCGCGCCCTGTGCCTTCCACGACCTCATCGCCGTGACCGGCACGCACACCCCGCCGGCCGCACCGTGCCCGCACTTCGCGCAACCGCAATCGCCCGTTCTGCGCTTGTAGACCCCCCTTCCCTTCGTCGCCCGCGCACGCTGCGCGGTCACTTACCGATGACCAAACGCGCCTCGCGCTGCCGCGCGGCGCCGTCCCTCGCACAAGGAGCGGCACATGTCCGCTGTGACCTTGCCCGTTACTGCCCAGCCGGCCGAGGCCGCGGGCGCCCGGCCGTGGGTTCGGCTGGTGGTGCCGCTCGTGTGCCTCGCCGTCGGAGCGGGGGGCGGGGCGGCCGCCGCGCTCGCCCTCGCGCGACCGGCCGCGCCCGCGGCGGCCGAGCCGGCGCAGGCGAAAGAAGAGCCGACCGCGGTCACCTTCGCGCGCGACAAGTGGTCGGCGGCCGGGATCCGCACGGAGCCGGCCGCCGCGGCGCCGCTCGCGGACCACGTGTGGCGCACCGGGCGGGTGGTGCTCGACGACGGGCGCGTGGCCCGCGTGTCCCCGCCGATCGAGGGGGTCGTGGTCGAGGTGCGGGCCAAGCTGGGTCAGGACGTGCCCGCCGGCGCGGTGCTCGCCGTGATCGACAGCCGCGAGGTCGGGGGCGCGAAGTTGGAGTTCGCGCGCGCGCGGCTGGCCGCGGCCGCCGAGCGCGAGCGCGCCGGGTGGGCCGCGACCTCGGCCGCGAACACCGCCGAGTTGGTGAAAGCGGTCGCGGCGGACAAGCCGGCGGCCGAGATCGAGACCGCCTTCCGCGACAAGCCGGTGGGCGAAAAGCGGCAGGCGCTGATGACCGCCTACGCGCAGCGGAACCATCTGCGCACGCACGTGAGCAGCCTGCGCGCGAGCGGCGGGGCGGTGGCCGCCGCGACCGTCCAGAAGGCCGAGGCCGAGAGCGAAGGGGCCGAGGCCAGCCTCCGCGCGCTGCTCGAAGAGTTCCGCGCGCAGGCGGACCAGCAGGCGCGACAGGCGGGACTCAAGCTCAAGGAGGCGGACGCCGCCCTCGCGGCCGCGCGCACCCACCTGCTGACGCTCGGGTACGCGCCCGCGGAGCTGGACAAGCTGGACCCCGCGGCCGAGGGCGCGGCGGCCTCGCGGTACGAGATCAAGGCCCCGTTCGCCGGGACCGTGGTCGACCGGCACGGGGTGCGGGCCGAACGGGTCGGGCCGCAGACCGAGATGTTCCGGCTGGCGGACCTGTCGGCCGTGTGGGTGCAGGCCGACGTGTTCGAGGGCGACCTGCCGCTGGTGCGGGCGATGGCCGGGCGCGGGGTCGAGTTCCGCGCCCCGGCGGCGGGCGTGGCCCAGCAGCCGGGGGAGGTGGTTTACGCGGGCGACATCGTGGACCGCGCCTCGCGCACGCTGACGCTCACCGCGGCGGCCCCGAACCCGAAGCGGGAGCTGAAGCCGGGCATGTTCGTCGAGGTCGGGCTGCCCCGCGGCGGGCCGGAGCCGGTGCTGAGCGTGCCCGCGGCCGCGGTGCAGCGGCACCAGGGGCGGGCGTTCGTGTTCGTCCACACCGGGGACGACGAGTTCCGCAGGGCGGACGTGGAACTGGGCCGCGAGGGGGGCGACCGGGTGGAGATCAAATCCGGCCTCGCGCCCGGCGCGGCGGTCGTCGTGGACGGCGGGTTCGTCCTCAAGTCGGAGCTGCTGCGCGACCAGCTGGCCGGGGAGTGACCCCGCCCGCCCCCTCACCGGAGACGCCCCCGTGACCGCCGTCATCGACTTCGCGCTGAACAACCGGTTCCTGGTGGTGTTGGGCTCGCTGCTGCTCGCCCCCGCCGGGCTCGCGGCCATGACCCGGCTCCCGGTGGACGCCGTGCCGGACGTGACCAACGTCCAGGTGCAGGTGATGACCACCGCGCCGGCGCTCAGCCCGCTGGAGATCGAGCAGGCCGTCACCCTGCCGGTCGAGTCGGCCATGAGCGGCATGCCCCGGGTGGAGGAGATCCGGTCCGTGTCGCAGTTCGGGCTGTCGGTGGTGACGGTGGTGTTCGAGGAGGGCACCGACATCTACTGGGCCCGGCAGATGGTCGGCGAGCGGCTCCAGTCCGCCCGGGAGAACATCCCGGCGGGCGTGCCCAGCCCGAAACTCGGCCCCATCGCCACCGGCCTGGGCGAGATCTACCAGTTCGAGGTGAGGCACAAGCCGGGGCAGAAGTACACCCCGTCCGAGCTGCGCGACCTCGAACGGTGGAAGGCGACCGCGCCCGAAAAGGGCGCCGAGCTGGAGACCCGCAAGCTGATGGAGCTGCGCGAGGTGCTGGACTGGCAGATCGGGTTCCAGCTCCGCAGCGTGCCCGGGGTGATCGAGGTCAACACCAACGGCGGGGCGCTGCGGGCCTACGAGGTGCGGATCGACCCGCGACTGCTGCACGAGGCCAAAATCCCGATCGGCCGGGTGTTCGAAGCGCTCCAGCAGAACAACGGGAACGAGGGCGGCGGGTACCTGCTGCTGCACTCGAAGGAGCAGCGCGTGGTTCGCGGCGAGGGGCTCGTGGGGTCCCGAGCGGACCTCGAGCGCATCGTGCTGGACACCCGGGCCGACGGCACGCCGGTGTACCTCGGGCAGGTGGCGACGGTCACGTTCGCCCCGGTGATCCGGCAGGGCGCCGTCACCCGCGACGGCCAGGGCGAGGGGGTGGTCGGCGTGGTCATGCTGCTGGCCGGCGAGAACTCCCGCGCCGTGGTCGAGCGCGTGAAGGACAAGATCGCCGATGTCGCCAA
>JBJSXS010000482.1:0-4725 GCA_046086545.1 Gemmata sp. | reverse complement strand
GTCGATCGCGCGCGACTCGACGGTGCGGCTGCTCCTCGTGTGACCCTTCACGCCGGGGGGCAGCAGGTCCTTGTGGAAGATTTCGTGACTGCCGAGGACGATCACCCCGGCGTCGACCAGACGGAAGCCGGCGCGGACGTGCCCCGTCACGAGCTGGAGCCGGTGCGACCCGGCGAGCTTGCCGGCCTTCAGCACCTCCGTGAGCCGGTGGACCTCGGCCTCGCTCTGACACGCGACGAGCACGCGCGCCGTTTCGCTGTGCGCGATCGAATCGAGCTCGTCGCGCACGCGGTGGACGCTGCCGCTGAACCGGTTCACCGACTCGACCCGCAGGTGGGCGGACGCCTCCACGCTCGGCCGCGGCAGCGCGGACACCGCCACGCTCGGCAGCCGCATCAGCGCCGCGAACGCCTGCTCCGGGGTGTACAGCCCGTCGGGGGCGGCGACCCGCTCGTGGAAGTGTTTGGCCTGCTCCTTCAGCTCGCGCGGCTCGATCAGGACCACCCACGAGCCCGAGGGAAGGTAGTCGGTGAGGTGCCCCTGTTTGGCGAGCCGCGCGCCGGGGGCGAGCGCGCCACCGCCCGCCGCCGCGCCCAGCAGCGCGACGCGGTCCTGCTTCTCCAGACTCCGCTGCGAGCCGGCCGCGAAGGTGCGGATGCCCTCGATCTCGTCGCCGAAGAACTCCAGTCGCACCGGGTCCGGCGCGTCGGGCGGGAAGATGTCGCAGATGCCCCCGCGGCGGCTGAACTCGCCGGGGTACTCGACCGCGTCGACCCGCTTGTAGCCGTTCGCGACCAGCCATTCGGCCAACTCGCTCGGCTCCACGACCTCGCCGCTCTTGAGCGTGCGCCCGCGCGCGGCGAGGTCGGCGCGCTCGGGCACCGGCTGGCACACGGCCGCGGCGCAGCACGCCAGCACCTTCGGCGGCTCGCGCTGGAGGGTCTGAGCGTCCGCAGACGCGCGGTCGCGGTCGGGTCGAGCTTCCCCTTGTTGGGCGGAACCGGCCACGTCTCCCACGCCTGGAACTGCGCCGGCCGCACCCCCGCGAAGCTCGCGACGTCTTCCACCCACGGGTCCACGTCGGCGGCGTTCGGCACGACGACCAGCAGGGTGCCCGGCGCGTCGGCCGCGAGCGCGGCCACGGCCAGCGCCGCGGACGAGCCCCACGCGCCGTCCACGGTCCCGCTGCGCCCGGCGGCCAGCGCGGCGCGCAGCCCCCCCCAGCCCTCTCCCTGTTGCAGCAGGCCGGGCAGCGCGCGTAACCCGGCACCCGCCGGCGCCGCGGGAGTCGCCGTCGTCATGAACGTCCCTCCGGTCTCCCCATTCTACTACCGCACACCGGGTGCCGGTGAACAGCCCGAGCGGCCGCGCGTTCGGCCCCGCCCGGCTGTTGCAAACGCGGCCCGGGGCAATTACGCTCGGAGGCTCCTCCCGGACCCCGCCCCACACGAGTGCAGCCGATGCCCCCCACCCGCCGCCACGTCCTCGCGTCCGCGCTCGCCCTGCCCTTCGCCGCGGGCGCGCGCGGCGCGGACGCGCAGGCGCCCGTCGTCGATACGCACCTGCACTGCTTCGCCGGCAAGGACGACGCGAAGTTCCCCTATCACAAGGACGCGCCGTACCAGCCGGCCGACCGGGCCGCGCCGGAACACCTCCTCACGTGCATGGCCGACGCGGGCGTCGGGTACGCGATCGTCGTTCACCCGGAGCCATACCAGGACGACCACCGCTATCTGGAACACTGCCTGAGCGCGGGCAAGGGCAAGCTCAAGGGGACGTGCCTGTTCTTCGCCGGCCGCGAAGGCGCTCCGGACAGCCTGAAGGCGCTCGCGAAGAAGGTGCCGCTCGTCGCGGGCCGCATCCACGCGTACAACCCGGACCGGCTGCCGCCGTTCGGCAAGCCAGAACTGAAGGCGCTTTGGAAGGCCATCGGCGAACTCGGCCTCGCGGTACAGTTGCACTTCGAGCCGAAGTACGCGGAGGGCTTCGAGCCGCTCATCAAGGAGTTCAAGGACACGACGGTTCTCATCGACCACCTGGGGCGCCCGTTCCAGGGCACCGCGAGGGAGTACGAAACGGTTCTCAAGTGGGCGAAACTGCCCAACGTGGTAATGAAGCTCTCCAGCGTGCCCGACAAGCGAACCTACCCGCACAGCGACCCGCAACCGGTGCTGAAGCAGCTCACCGAGGCGTTCGGCGCCGACCGGCTGATGTACGGCGGCGGGTACAACGAGAAGGCGACCGGCAAGAGCTACCGGGGCGAGCGCGACCGCGTCGCCGGCTTGCTCGCGCACCTGAGCGACGCCGACCGCGCGAAGGTGTTCGGCGGCACCGCCGCGAGGCTGTTCAAGCTGGGGTGAGCGACGACAGAAAAGGAGTGGCTCCGCAGTAGGCCGACGCGGGGCTTGCTCGATTTCATGCGCGACACCGGCAGCGTGCGGAAATTCCGGCTCGCCCTCTGCAAGTTGTTGCGCCATAAGTACTACGCTCGCGAAGAAGGCGTGCGCAAATGGATCGAGCCCGCGGGCGACAGCCGCAGCGTCGCCCGGCGGCGTGCGACCCGGCACGGGGTACGGGCACCGTTGTTGCTCTCGCGACGGGCAGTTACGTGGAGCGCGCGTTCGATCGCATGCCGGTCCTCGCGGACGCGTTTTCAAGACGCGGGGTGCCGCCACGCCGAGGCGTTGACCGACTGCCGTGACGCGAATGTGACGCACGTTCGCGGGTGCTGGATGTGCTGTTGGGCAAAGCGTAAACCTAACCCCGCGAGTGCGTCGTCTTAGAGGTGTAGACCACACGCACGCTGCCGCGGGGACAGGTTTCATGTTCGTTCCGGTCAACTGCACCGCTTGCGGCAAGCCGTTCCAGGTGCCCGAAGCGGTGCTCGGTCAGTCCACCGCGTGCCCGTGGTGCAAGGCCACCGTCACCGCGCTGCCGGTGGCCGCGCCCGTCCCCGCGGCCGACCCGGTGGCGCCGAAGCCGCAACCGCTCTCGCTCGATGACGACGACCCGGCACCCGAGCGCCGCCCGCTGCCGCCACAGCAGCGGGCGCGGGCGTTTCACCCGCTCGCGATCGTCGCCGGGTTGGGCATCTCGTTGCTCGTGATGTTGCTGACGGTTGCTGTCCTCGGGTACGGCTCGGGGCGCCTGCCGGAATCGCTGTGGACCGAGTACGCCCCGCCGGACGGGTCGTGCTCGATCCTGCTCCCCGATCCGCCGGCGGAAGAGGCCGTCAACGCGAACCCGCAGGCCTCGGTGCTCGGCGGCAAGCGGCACGTCGTCAAGGGCTGGTACACGCGCACCAGCGCGTGGCTCGCGTGGGGCGACCTCGACCCGGGTTTCGCCGCTTCGCTCGTCAAGAACAAGGACACGGACAAGGTGTTCACCGCATCCGCGATCCAGGCCGAGTTGAACCGCGAGAAGTCACGCCTCGGCGGCACCGTAACGAGGGAAGCTGAAATCCGGTTCCAGAACGCGTGGGGCATCGAGGTTCAGATGGAAACCCCGCGCGGCAAAGTGATCGAGCGCTTCATCCTCGTGGCCGACGGCCCGCGCCCGCGACTGTACGTGTTCGGGGTGCAGGCGAAGAACGTTTCCCACGACAGCGCGGTCGTGAGCCGCATGTTCACCTCGTTCAAGGTGAACGAATAGCGGGTCGGGGGGCAGGGTCAGGGGCGGTAGACAGACAACGAGAACCCACAGCCCGAGCGGGTTCTTGCCGGCGCCTCGGTCCCTGTCCCCTGTCCGCCCTCAACGGACTTCGCCAACGGTGAAATTGACACGCCCGCCTGAAACGCGGACAATGGGTCGGTGGCGGGTTCTGCGTGGGCTCGTTTTTACGCCCGCCCGGAACAGGTTGTGCTATACCACTCTCACCGGGCCAGCGAGCGGGTCGTGGCGCCGGCACAGGACTCCTTTCCATGCGCACCGTTACCTTCTTGGTCCTCGAAGGGGTTGATAAGGGGCGTGTCTACCGAGACCTGCTCGTCCCCGTCACGATCGGCCGGGAAGAGGGCAACGGTCTTCGGCTCAACGACGAGCGGGTCAGCCGGTTCCACGCCAAGGTGCAGGTCGAAGACAACGACATCATCCTGACGGACCTGGACAGCACGAACGGCACGCGGGTGAACGGCAGCGCGATCCAGATCCGCCGGCTCCGCCCCGGGGATCAGGTGTCCATCGGCCGCAGCATGCTGCTGTTCGGCACGATGGAAGAGATCGCGGCGCGGAAGGCGACGGTGCTGCCGGCGCGCAACGCCGGCGGCCAGATGCAGACGATCCGGGGCGACGAACTGGCGGCCGCGTCCGGGCGCGCGTCGGCGGCCGACAGCCAGGGCACCATGGCCCCGCCCCAGGCCCAGAACCCCACCGGGACCACCGCGTGGACCGCGTTCGACGACGACGTGCCCCCCCTGCCGCAGAAGCTCACCCCGTCGCAGGCCGCCCGCCTGGCCGAAATCCTCGACTACCTGCACAAAGGGCTGACCACCGCGGTCGAAAACATCGACGCGAGCGAGGACGGCACCGAGGTGCGCATCGCGTTCGCGGAATGGCAGACGATCCAGGCCGTCCAGATGCTGCTCGCGCGCTACGCCCGGAACATCTCGGAACCCGGGTAAAGGGGCAAAAGCGCGACACCCGAACGGAGCGGATTGCGGCGCCCCCCTCGGGCGTCGCGCCTCCGGTCAGCGCGAGAAAATCACCACCCCCAGCCCAAGCCGCATC
>JBJSXS010000481.1:0-9930 GCA_046086545.1 Gemmata sp. | reverse complement strand
CGCGCTCCGAGGCGCGCCGGGCTCACGGAAAGGAATACCGAGATGAGACTGCTCCGCTCGATGGTGATCGCGGCCACGCTGGCGCTGGGCGCCGCTGCCGACCGCGCCGAAGCCGGGGGCCTTGGGGTGCCGTGCGCCGGGTGCGGCCACAGCGGCGGGTTCCGCTTCGGCTCCCACTTCGGCGGCCTGCCGGCACCGCAACGGGAGACGCTGTTCAACGGGTCCGCGGCCGGGCACAACCTGTTCGCGCCGAAGCCGAAGTTGCCGGTGTTCCAGGCCGCGCCGTGGTACCAGTACTGGCCCTACGACGGGCACTTCATGACCCCGGCCCCGGTGACCGGCGCGTTCTACGCCCCGCCCATCACCGGCAACTTCCCGGTGAACCCGTACTTCCCCGGCGCGCAACCGAACTACGGGTTCGGCGCCTACCCGACCCCGTCCGGCCCGCCGGTGCCGGTCCCCCAACCGATGCCCTCCCCGGGCCGCTGACCACAAAGTTAGGGGCGAGATGGAGAAGGGGAGAAAAGACACCAGGTGGTCTCGCCTCCCCTTCTCTCCTTCTTCCGGGGCGCTGACAACCGGCCCGGAAGCGGGTACGATTAACTGCCAGTCGGGCTCTCGCGGCCCGCCCCTCTGAACCTCGCGTCGAGGCACGGTATGGAATACGAACAACTGGGAGAACTCGTTCCCGTCGGCGGGGGCGACCCGGTACCACTCCTCAAAGAGGTGCTGGTCATCGGGCGCCGCGAGTCGTGCGACATCTGCCTGCGGTTCCAGAACGTGTCCGGCACGCACTGCGAGTTGGCGCTGAACAAGGGCGTGTGGCACATCCGCGACCTGAACAGTAGCAACGGCATCAAGGTGAACGGCGAGCGCA
Source organism: Gemmata sp. (assembly GCA_046086545.1). GTDB lineage: Bacteria > Planctomycetota > Planctomycetia > Gemmatales > Gemmataceae > Gemmata. The sequence continues at coordinate 9,053 of JBJSXS010000481.1, read as the reverse complement.
CCACCAGCCGCCCGCTGCAACCGGGCGACGAGATCGACATCGCCAAGCACAAGTACGTGCTCCAGTACCAGCTCGGCGCCGGGGTGCAGGTCGAGACGGCGTTCGCCGAAGACCCGGCGGAAACGTTCGGCCAATCGCTGCTCGAAAAGGCCGGGCTGTCGAAGCCGAAGCCGCGGAAGTGACCGGCGGCCCCCTCGACGCGCCGGTCCCCGGCGCGGCACACCCCGCACTCACCCGTTCGCGCCGCACCCGCGCCTCTCCCGTTCGCGCGGCGGCAGCCGGTTCCAGCCGAGGTGCGCCGTGGACCACAGCGCCAGGAAACGTCACCACGAAGAGGCCCGCAAGAGGCACAAGCACGAGGGCCAGGAGCACGCCCGGGAGTTGGCCCGCCGCGGCCGCTCGAGCCTGCCCCTGATGCTCCTGGTGGGCGGGACCGTGCTCCTCCTCGCGGCCGTGGTGTTCTTCTCCACGCGATGAGCGCGGCGCCCGATCAGAGCCGCCGGTTCAGCCAGTCGAGCAGGTCGCCGAGCCACGGGTGGTCCGGCGCCTCGAACTCCAGCGTGTGGTGCGCCCCGGCGTAGGTCGTCACTTCAACCGGGCCCGGGAACCGGGCCGCGAACGCCCGCGTCCGCCGATTGTCGATGATGCGGTCGTGCTCCGCGAGCGCGAGCAGCGTGGGCACCGTCACGCGCCGTGCCGCACGGTGCAGGTACAGGTCGAACGCGAAACTGCTGAACAGGAACCGCGCGGTGGCCGCGCGCAGCCCGTGCGGATCGCGGTCGATGTACCGGCACCACTCGGCGGACGCGGTGAACAGGTCCGGTTCGTTCAGCGGGATGGGGAAGAAGGTCCACGGGCGCAGCCCCCGCGCCAGCGCGATCCTGGCACGCTGGAGGAGCGGCGGGGCGATCTTCGGCACCAGCCCGGGGCACAGCAGAACCAGCCCGTCGATGAGGTGCGGGCGGCGGTACGGCAGCCCGACCGCGAGTTTCCCACCCCACGAAACACCGCACACATGCACCGGCAGCCGCGCGCGATCGGCGCGGAGGCCCTGTACGAACTCGGCCACGTCGTCGAGCAGCCGCCGGAAGCCGGGCGCGTCCCCCCGGTGCGCGGTGTTCAGGCCCGCGCCGCGGCGGTCCAAAAAGTAGACCTCGAAGCCCGCGGCCGCGAGCGCGCAACACGAGCGCGTGTACCAGCCCCCGTGGCTCCGGATGCCGTGAACGAACACCACCCGCGCCCTGGGCGCACCCGCCGGCGCGTACCGGCGGTAGTAAAAGGGGTAGCCGTCGGAGGCGCGGAAAGTGGACAGCGCCCCGCCCCCTGAAGGCAAGGGAGAGGAAAGGTCGCCGCGCGCCGCCGCTTCCGTGGCGTCTGGCCCGGCCCCCACCTTCCCTTCAGGGCGGGGGGCCGGCGGGGCGGGTTGTCGCTCCTCAGCCAAGCAACGCCTCCTTGCGCCGGGTCACCCAGTCGAGGCGCGCCGGGTCGAGTTCGAAGCCCAGCCCGCTGCCGACGAGCGCCGGCGCGCGGCCCCCGCGCCCGAACGTCAGGTCGCCGACCGCGAGCGCCTCCCACACCAGGTGCCGGTCGTAACTCCCTTCGAGGTAGCGCACGTCGGCGACGCTCGTCGCGAAGTGCCGCCCGGCGGCGCTCAGGATCGCCGTCTCGCCCACCTGACAGCCGAGCTGATAGCCGAGGCCGTGGCGCTTCGCGAACTGCGCGCGGCGGAGCGAGGGGATGAACCCGCCGCACTTCGAGAGCCGCAGGTTGAACAAATCGCACCACCCGTGCTGCACCGCGCGCTCCGCGTCCACCATCCCGCACAGCGACTCGTCGAGCATCACCGGCGCCTTGAACTGTTGGCGCGCCGCGGCGAGGCACGACACGTCCTCGTGCCTCACCGGTTGCTCGACGCTGGTGATGCCGAACGGCTCCAGTTCCGCGACGCGCGCCGCGACCTCCGCCGGCGCCCACGCCTCGTTCGCGTCGATGCGAACGTCGATGTTGCGCCCGAGCCACCCGCGCATGAGCCGCAGGCGCTTCACGTCGTCCTGGCCCTCGATGCCGACCTTGATCTTCACCTGCGCGAAGCCCGCGAGGCGGTACACGAGCGGGTACAGGCGCTTCTTCCAGCCGCGCGGGTTGCCGATCACGCCGCTGTACCGCACCGCGTCGCGGAACGTGTACAGCTCGGGGGCCACCAGCTCCGTGACCCGCGTGAGCGGCTCGCCGCACGCGCGGCCGAAGGCGTCGAGGACCGCCAGCTCCACCGCGCACCGGGCCGCGTTCCCGAGTATGCTGCGGTCGTCCTCGGCCGATGGTGCGAGCCTGATGCGCTCCGCGAGGTGAACCGCTTGCGCGAAGTCGGTCACGTCGGCGTCGAGCTGCTTCGCGAGGCCCGACCGCTTCAGCAGGTCGAGCGCGAAGTCCAGGGTCTCGCCGGTCACGTAGTCGCGGGGCACGCCCTCGCCGTACCCGGTGGTGCCGTCGGACAGCTTGCACCGCACGACGACGTTGTCGGTGTCGGTGCGGACGTGGCTCGCGTGCGTCACCTTGCGGCGCAGCGCGATGCGGGCGTGCCGGGCTTCGAGTTCGACAACTCGCATTCGTACTCGCGGTGAGAGGGCGGCCGTGCGGGTCGCGGCGCTAAACCTGTTGTAGTTCCGCGCGCGAAGTTTACACCGGCCGCAGTGTGATCGTGGGCGCCGGCCCCTCCGGCGCGCCCGCCGCCCCGAGCGCGCCGGCGAGGTGCGCGGCCATCGCGTCCCAGAACGCGTCGATCGCCAGCCCCAGCCGCGCGGGCCGGAACGGTTCCATGTACCGGCGGCCGGAGTGGTACAGGCGCGCGGCCCCGGTCGCGTTCCCGCGCTCCCAGTGGTACACCGCGACCGCGGCCTGGATCAGCGCCTGGTAGAAGCGCCGCTCCGGTCCGGCGGTGTCGTGCCACAGGCCCTCCCACGCCTCGTGCGCGTCGAAGAACTCGCCCCGGTTGAACAGCGCCACGCCGTCGAGGAACCGCGGGTCGGGTGTGTCGGGCGCGTCGGCCATCGGCTATACCGGATAGGGGGAGGCGCGAACGGCGGCTCGCCCGCCGCCGTCCTGGTCACAATACACCGGACACCCAACACCGGGCCCGCGATGCTGTTCTCGAACTCGAAATGCCCGCTGCCGGCGCTGGTGGAGTGGTGCAAGGCACTGCGGTTCAGCATCGGCGCCGGCCTGGACCCGATCCGCGTCTTCAAGCAGCAGGGGAAGTCCGGGCCGCGGCCCCTTCGCGCGCTCGCCCAGGAGCTGTCGAAGAAGCTTGGCAAAGGGTCGTCGCTCGAAGACGCGCTGGACCCGCACCGCGACAAGTTCCCGCCGCTGTTCGTGGAACTGGTCGCGGTGGGCGAGCAAACGGGCCGGCTCGAGGACACGTTCGCCGAACTGGAAGAGTACTACGACGCGGCGCTGACCACGCAGCGCAGCTTCCGCGCGCAGCTGATGTACCCGGCGATTCAGTTCGTCGCCGCGATCTTCGTCGTCGCCGGGCTGATCTTCGTGCTCGGCATGCTGAACAGCCAGCTGGACCCGATCGGGTTCGGGCTGACCGGCATGCGGGGCGCGCTGGTGTTCCTGTGCGGTGCGTTCGGGTTCGTCGGCGCCGTTCTGCTGCTGCTGAAGTACGCGGCGAACAGCGTGCGGTTCCGCGCGCGCATGGAGGGAGCGCTCCTCATGGTGCCGGGTTGGGGGCCGGCACTGCTCACGTTCGCGGTGCTGCGGTTCGCGGTCGCGCTCCGCATGTGTGCCGAAGCTGGCCTCCGCGCCGAGACGACGCTGCACTACTGTTTCCGGGCGACCTGCAACTCGCGTTTCCAGGCGGGCGAGGCGCGCGCGGTCGCAGTGGCGAAGCGCGGCAGCGAGTTGTGCGACGCGGTCGAGGCGTCGGGCGCGCCGTTCCCGCCCGAGTTCCGCGAAACGCTACTGGTGGGCGAAGAAACCGGGAACACGTCCGAGGCGATGGCACGCCTGTCCGACCGGCTGCGCGAGGACGGCGAGCGGCAGATGAAGGCCGCAGCGCAACTCACCTCGTACCTGATCTACGGCATGGTCGCGGTCATGATCATCTTCTTCATCTACCGCATTGCCAGCTCGGTTTTCGGCGCCGTCGGCGCGGCAGCGGGCGGGTGAGTCACGCGCTCCTCACTCCGCGCCGTCCGTGGGCGGGACCTGGTGCTTCGGCACCACAACGGCGACGTCGCACAGGCCCCACGGGGTGGAGCCGCCGAGCTTGTCGAGCACCGACCCTTTGCCCTTGCGCTTGAACGTGGTCGTTTCGACGATCTCCAGGCTCGGCGGCAGCGTGTTCTTGAACCCGGTGAGCGAGTCCCGGTGCGTGAACAGGATCACCGTCCGCGGCCGGTGGTGGCAGTCCACCATGAGCTGGTTCACGCTCTTGGTGCGCACGTTGCGCATGTCGGCGCGGCCGTGGTAGAAAGCCAGCGAGTCGCAGTTCCGCGGGAAGCACACCACGGCCGCGCCGTGGTCGCCCACGAACCGGTCCACCAGCTCCGGGTTGCCGTAGGGCGACCGCTCTTTGGCGTACCACGGCACCGCCACGTGATGCACGTACAGCACGAACGCGGCCGCCGCGCCCACCAGCGCCCGCGTACGGAACTGCACGTTCCACCGGGTGCGCGCGACGAACTCGCCGACCGCGAGGCACAGGAACGGGTACGCGGGCAGAACGTACGTCGGCAGCTTGCTGCCCGAACAGCTGAAGAAGAACACACACCACGCCCCGGTGAGCAGCCAGAACCCGCCCGCCGGCGACCGGCTCGCGCCGCCGTCGGGGGCGCCGCGCACCAGCTTCCAGAGGTACCCGACGAGCAGGACCGTTCCCGGGAGCAACCCGCCGAGAAGGATCGGGGCGTAGTACCAGACCGGTTGCAGGTGGTCGAACGGCTGCAGGAACCGCATCACGTTGTGTTCCCAGAAGAAGTGCTTCAGGAACTGCGGCTCGCGCAGGTAGATGGCGACGTACCACGGCAGGTTCACCGCCAACACCACCCCGAAGAACGCGAGATAGTCCCGGAACCCGACCGCCCCGGCGCCGCTGCCTGAATTGGGGGGTGCCGGGGCGGCAGGTCTTCGAACGAGGAACGAATACGCCCACAGCGGCACGAACAGCAGCACCTCGGAGATCGGGCCTTTCGTCAGGAACCCCAGCCCCGATGCGACCGCGGCGGCGAACCACCAGCCGCGCTTGAAGGTGCCGGTGCGCACCGCCTCGAACCCGCACAAGACGGACACCGTGACGCAGAGCACGAGCAAGCCGTCGAGGAGCAGCAGGCGCGCGACGCTCACGAACCCCGGTGCAACCGAGAGCAGGAGGGCCGCCCACAGCGCGCTCCGCTCGCCGACGCTGCGCCGGCCGAACAGGTACACGGCGAGTATCGTCAGGTGGACGCACAGCGCGGGCACCAGCCGGGCGGCTTCCGGCGTCGCGCCGAACGCGCGGTAGCTCAGCGCCGTCAGCCAGTACATGAGCGGCGGCTTGTCGAGGTACGCTTCCCCCTGAAGGGTCGGCACCACCCAGCTCCCGCTGTGCAGCATCTCCTTCGGAATCTGCGCGTAGCGGCCCTCGTCCGGCTCGAGCAGGTGGAACCCGCGTGTCGGGTACAGCAGCGCCGCGGGCAGCAGCAGGACGAGCACCAGCGAGAGCTTCCGCACCCGCGTGTCCGGGTCGGCGGTTCCCGGGAACAGGATGCCCGTGAACAGATGCCGACACCACCCGATAACGCCCGTGTGTTCTGCCGCGTCCATGCGCTGCCCCCGCGAAAGTGCGGATGTTATCGCACATCAGAAAAGTGAAGGTCAACCCGGCCTTTCCCGAGGTGTGGGCACGCCGTGGTCGCGCGCGGTCAATCCGCGCCCGGTCGTCGTTTGCTCTTTGGGCGCAGCGGTTCCAGCATACGATGAGGTTGTGCCCACCTCCCCACGGAGCCGCTCACCATGAAGAAACGTCTGCCCGCGGTCGCGGTCGTGTTCGCCCTCGCCGTGGCGCTCGCGCCCGCCCCGACGAAGGCGCAGCCCAAAGGCGACGCGTGGAAGGCCGCCGTCGACAAGGCCGCCGCGTACCTGACCAAGTCGCAGAACGAGGACGGCAGTTGGTCCGCGGAGCCGCAGAACCGCGGCGTCACGGGCATCGTGGTGACGGGCCTCGTCCGCACCGGCACCCGGCCGGACGACGCGCCGGTCGCGAAGGGGGTGAAGTTCGTCGAGGGGCTGGTGAACACCAAGTCCGGCCACATCGCGGGCGACGACGCGAAGGCCACGCTCATCAACTACAACACGTCGATCAACATCATGGCGCTGAGCGCGGTCAACAAGGGGGACAAGTACAAGGCCGTCATCGGCAGCGCGGCGAAGTACCTCAAGGAGTACCAGTGGGACGAGACCCGCGGGAAGAAGGACGACAGCGACTTCTACGGCGGGGCCGGGTACGCGGGCGACAAGTCCCGCCCGGACCTGTCGAACACCGCGTTCTTCCTCGAGGCGCTCAAGGAGGCGGGGGTGCCGAAGGACGACCCCGCGTTCAAGAAGGCGCTGGTGTTCGTGGGCCGGTGCCAGAACCTGGAGAGCGAATTCAACAGGGCCGCGTGGGCGAAGAAGAGCAACGACGGCAGCTTCGCGTACACCGGGGCCAACGGGGGCGAGAACCGGCGCAGCGACGACACCAGGGCCGACATGGGCGGGTACGGGAGCATGACCTACGCGGGCGTGAAGAGCATGATCTACTGCGGCGTCGGCAAGGACGACGAGCGGCTCAAGAAGGCGCTGGAGTGGATCGGCAAGAACTACACGCTCGACAGCAACCCGGGCATGCCCGAGGCGAACAGCCAGCGCGGGCTGTACTACTACTACCACACGTTCGCCAAGACGATGGACGCGATGGGCATCGACCAGTTCACCGACGCGAAGGGCGTCAAGCACGACTGGCGCGCCGACCTGACCGCGGCCATCGCCGAGCGCCAGCAGGGCGACGGCAGTTGGGCGAACAAGACGGACCGGTGGATGGAGGGCGACCCCAACCTCGTCACCGGCTACGCGCTCATGGCACTCAGCTACTGCAAGAAGCGGTGATCGGGAGGGTGCCGTTCGTTCAGGCGCGGTCCGCTCCGGGTCGCGCCTGAACAGGTTCCCGCGCTCGCGCCCCCCTGCCTAACATAGCCCCATGCTCCGCTTCGCGCTCCCCCTCGTGCTGCTCGCCCTCGGCGCCGCGCCGGCGCTGGCGCACCCGCTGCCGAACTTCCGGTACGACCGGCGCCTGGACGTGCGGTTGCAGCCGCAACAGGTGGAGGTGCGGTACGTTCTGGAGGTCAGCTTCTGGACCATCTTCGCGGACAGCCGCAAGCTGTTCACGCCGCAGGAAATCGGGGAGATGGGCGGCCGGCTCCGCGAGGTGAGCAAGAGGTACTGCGAGAAGATGGCCCCCATCCTCGCGACGGGGCTCGAGGCGAAACTCGGAGGCCAGAAGCTCGCCTTCCGCGTCGCGAAGCTGGAGGTCGAACAGGACCGCGACCACGCCAGGTTCCGCTTCGTGTTCCAAGCGCCGTGGAAGGTCAACGGTGGCGGGCCGGAGAACAGTTTCGCGTTCGAGGACCACAACTTCGAAGCCGAAAACGGGGCCGTGTGGCTCACCGTCGTGCCGGACGAGGCGAAGTTTGACGTGCGCGAACTGGTCGAGCCGGAAGACCTGCGCAAGCGCGACCCAGCCCAGTACAAGCCGGGCGACGCGGAGCGGGCGCGCAAGGCGTCGGCCACGTTCGTCGCGCCGTCGCTGCCGCCGCTGCCCCCCCCCCCCGCCGAGCGGGCCCACGCCGAGCGGGCCCACGCCGCCGCCCCCGGGGGCCCCGCCGGAGCCCCTGGTCGCGAAGCAGAAGCCGGAAGACGGCTTCGTCACGCTCCTGTTCGAGCGCGGCCCGAAGGCGCTGTTCGACACGAACTTCGGCCTCGGCATGTTGCTGCTCACGGCGGGCATCTTCGGCGCGTTCCACGCGTTCGCGCCCGGGCACGGCAAGAGCGTCGCGGCCGCGTTCCTGGTCGGCGAACAGGGGACGTTCCGGCAGGCGGTCCTGCTCGGCCTGAGCACCACGTTCGCGCACACCGGCAGCGTCATCCTGATCGCGGGCGTGTTCTACCTGCGCTACCGCGAGGCGGTGCCGCAGGACGCGCAGCACTGGCTCGGGTTCTTCGGCGGGCTGCTCGTGCTGTTCGTCGGGCTGTGGCTGTTCATGCGGCGGCTGCAAGGGCAGGTGGATCACGTTCACCTGTTCGGCGGGTGCGCGGACATGTGCGGGAACCACGCCCCGGCGCCGCAGGTGCCCGAGTGCCGCGTGCCGGTGCGCACCACCGAAGGCGGCGCGCAAGTGCTGGCGCTCACGCTCGCGCACGCGCGGTCGCCGCTCGGCTGGGTGCGGGTGGTGCTGCTCGGCGTCGGGGCCGGTGCGATCCCGTGTGTGGACGCGGTGCTGCTCCTGATGCTCGCGGTGTCGGCCGGGAAGCTCGCGCTGGCGCTGCCGCTGTTGCTCGCGTTCAGCGTCGGGCTGTCGAGCGTGCTGATCCTGGTCGGCTCCGCGGTGGTCGCGCTGCACCGGGCCGGGCGCCGCGTGTCCGGGGAGAGCGGGTGGTTGCGCCTGCTGCCCACCGTCAGCGCGGTCCTCCTGATGGTCATGGGGCTGGGGATGGCGCGCGACGCGTGGAAGGGGTTCGGCGCCGAGCAGCCCCCACAAGAATCATCGAGCCGGGGGCAGTAGCCGCCCGCGCCGCGTGGTATGCTGGGGCGACGCGCCTCGCTCCCGGCGGCGGACCCAACTGATGACCGAAGACTGCCTCCGCGACTTCGCCGGCACGGTGCGGCTGTTCCCGCTGCCGAACCTGGTGGTGTTCCCGCACGTCGTTCAGGGGCTGCACGTCTTCGAGCCGCGGTACCGGCGCATGACGGCCGACGCGCTGGCCGGCGACCGGCTCATCGGGATGGCGCTGCTGACGGCCGACGCCGACGACCCGGC
>JBJSXS010000480.1:0-2044 GCA_046086545.1 Gemmata sp. | reverse complement strand
TCGCCCGATGGCAAATGGCTCGCCACGTGCCGAGGCAACATCGAACAGGAAGGCCCGACCGGTAAGGTGACTCTGCTCGACCCGTCCACCGGCAAGAGGATCCGCGAACTGACGCCCGGCCACTCCCGCGGCGCGAACGACCTGGCGTTCCATCCCGACGGCAAGCACCTCTTCTCTGCGGGGCGCGATCAGCTCGTGAAGATCTGGCAACTCGAGGACGGAAAACTTGTCCGTGATCTCGGCAAGTTCGCGGAGCGCGGATACTGGATCACGTCGATCTCGATCTCGCCCGACGGACGCCTCCTCGCGGTTGCCGACGACAACGAACGGAAGGTCCAGATTTACTCGATCGCGGGCAAGTGATCGCGCTCGTTACCGGATCGGAGAGTGACCCGAAATCGAGCACGCAACTGCACGAAAGGCGATCGTTCCGCTTTCTTTTCATTTCGCCACACCCAGTGGGGACATGTCGAATAATCCTCGCGGGATTACTCGGCGTTCGGCTAAGTGAATGAAAGTTTCCCGAAGCGGACTGCCGCCAGGGGTCCAGGGGGTCGCGGCCGGAAGTCAATGCCTGGAATAGGTTTGCGGGGCGGGCTACGCGCGTCGCGGGCCGAATCCAACGCCAAAGCCGCACGATGTGTGAAAGTACACCGCCTGCCATGCGGCACCGCCGTGGGCGTCAGGAACCGAATTCACCCACCCGCTGCACGAACGAACCCGACCTCCCTCTGATTACCGATCCCGCGACTTCGACCAGGACCCGCGCCGCTCGAACGACACGCCGACTTCTCCTCGCACGGAGCACCTCATGCTGACGCTCAGCGGCCGGACCCAAGAACGCTACTGCGATGGGCTATCACGCCGGAACTTTCTCAGGATCGGGGCCTTCGGCGGAGCCCTGACGCTCGCCGACATGCTCCGGCTCCGGGCCCGGGCCGCGGAGGGGCACGCCCGGCCGAGCGGCAACAAGGGCGTGATCATGATCTTCCTGAGCGGCGGCGCCTCTCAGCTGGACACCTACGACCTCAAGCCCGACGCGCCGAAGGAGATCCGCGGCCCGTACGGCCCCATCAAGACCAACGTCCCCGGGATCGACGTCTGCGAGGCGCTGCCGGAAACGGCCAGGGTGATGGACAAGATCGCCCTCTTGCGGACGGTCGTCCCCGCCATCGACGAACACTCGGACTCCAACGTGATGACCGGGTACTCCGAGGTGGTGAACCGCGTCGATCCGCACCCGTGCTTCGGTTCGGTGGTGTCGAAGTACCGGGGCGGCCGGAACGGCATGCCCGGCTTCGTGAGCCTGCGGGGGATGTCGCGGTTCGGCACCGAGCCGGCCGGCCTGGGCCTGGCGCACCGCCCGTTCACGCCGGAGGGGCCAGCCCGCGAAAACCTGAGTTTGCCGAAGGGCGTCTCCGCCGAGCGTGTGGCCGATCGCCGCGATCTGCTCACCCGCTTCGACACACTGCGCCGCGACATCGACAAGAGCGGTTCCATGGACGGGATGGACGCGTACACCGCGCAGGCGTTCGACATGATCGCCTCGGGCGCGGTGCGGAAGGCACTCGACGTCAGCCAGGAGCCGGACAAGGTCCGCGAGCGGTTCAAGGGGGCGGACTCGGTGCTGTTGGCCCGCCGACTGGTGGAGGCGGGGGTCGGCTGCGTCACCCTGTCGCTCGGGGGCTACTGGGACCACCACTACGGCATCTTCAAATCCCTCCCCAAATCGCTCCCCACGCTCGACCGCGGCGTTGCCGCCCTAGCCGCCGACCTGTCCGAGCGTGGCCTGGACCAGGAGATCTCGGTCGTCGTCTGGGGCGAGTTCGGCCGCACCCCGAAGATCAACCACGGCCCCGACAATGCGGGCCGCGACCACTGGGCTCCGGTCATGTCTGCGCTCGTGCTCGGCGGGGGCATGCGGATGGGTCAGGTGATCGGCTGCACCGACAGCCGCGGCGGGTACCCCAAGGAGAAGCCGTACTCGGTTCAACAGGTGATGAGCACCCTGTACGGGCAACTGGGGATCGACCCGTCACAAGCC
>JBJSXS010000479.1:0-2142 GCA_046086545.1 Gemmata sp. | reverse complement strand
GCTCGCACATTTCGTGGAGCACGGCGGTGTCGCCGACCTGGACCGAGACGCGCCCGGCGCTCGCCTTCGACCAGCTCTTCCGCACCGACCGCAATAAGGGCGACCGCCGGGTCGTCGATGCTGTGCTCGAAGACGCCAAGTCGCTGCGGCAGCGGCTCTCCGTATCGGACCAGCAGCGATTCGAGGAGTATCTCGGCAGTGTCCACGAGATCGAGGGACGCATCAAGCGAGCCGGCAAGGAGAGGGATGCCGGCGCATGGAAGCCGACCCTGGCCGCCCCCGATCGCCCGCGGCCAGCCGATGGCATTCCCGCCGAGATTCCGGAGTATTGGAAGCTGATGAACGATATCGTGCTGCTCGCCTTCCGCACCGACACCACCCGCATCGCGACCCTCAAGGATTGCAACGACGGCTCCGCCGAAACTCACACACACTGCGGCGCCAAAGATCAGCATCACCAGATGGCCCACACCCAGCCGAAAGAACTCATCCCACTCAACCAGTTCTTCATGTCCCAGCTCGCTTACCTTTGCGAGCGGATGGCGGAAGTCAAGGAAGGCGACCGCACGCTGCTGGATAACACCGCCATCATGCACTGTTCGAGCATGTTGCACGGCAACCATGACTCAAAGCAGTTGCCGGTGATCCTGCTGGGCGGGGCCGGCGGCAAGCTTCGCGGCGGCCGCGTGCTCGACTACCTCAACGCTCCCAACCGGCGCATGTGCAGCCTGTTCCTCAGCCTCATGGATTGGGGCGGCCTGGAACTCGATCGCTTCGGCGACAGCACGGCGAGGTTGACCGGGCTGTAGGATCGCAATCATGCAACAGTAATCCGTCTCGTCTCCGTCGTGGAAAGGGGCAAGGACCATGACCAAACTGTTGTCGCGTCGCACGGTGCTGCGTGGCGCCGGGGCGGGCGTCGCGCTGCCGTGGCTGGAGGCGATGGGGCCGCTGGAGGCGTGGGCCCGCGCCGGCGACAAGGCGCCGGCCGCGCCCAACCGGCTGCTGTGGCTTTATGTGCCCAACGGCATGGCGATGCCCAACTGGACGCCGAAGGAGGAGGGGCCGCTCCGGAACCTGCCGCCGATTCTACAAGAAGTAAAAGACTTCGCCGGCGACATCAACGTCCTCACGGGACTCTCGGCTCGTGCCGCGAATGGTGGTAGCGGGGCGCATGCCCGCGCCATGGCGTCGTTTTTGACCGGTGTCACACCGCTGAAGACCGAAGGGACGAACTACCGGGCCGGTGTCAGCGCCGACCAGGCGGCGGCGGCGCGGATCGGGGATCAAACCCGCCTGGCCTCGTTAGAGATCGGCACCGAGGAGAACACCGGCTTCTGCGACTTCGGCTACCATTGCGTCTACAAGGGGACGATGTCGTGGCGTTCGGCGACGCAGCCGATGATCAAGGAGGTGCGTCCGCGGCTGGTGTTCGAGCGGCTGTTCGGCGGCAACGATCCCAAGCGCGAACAGCGCGATGCGTTGCGCCGGAGCATCCTCGACTATGTCCGAGAAGACTCGAAGGCGCTGGCCGGTCGCCTCGGTGCCGACGACCGCCGCCGCATGGACGACTACATGACGGCCATCCGCGACATCGAGCAACGCATCGAGAAGGCTGCGAGCTTCCCGCCGGTGGCCAAGCCGGATCTCTCGATCGAGGCGGGCGTTCCCAAAGACTACCAGGAACATTGCCGGCTCCTGTGCGACCTGATCGCTCTCGCATTTCGCGCAGACATCACGCGTATCGGCACCTTCGCGCTGACCAATGAACTGAGCGAACGGTCGTTCCCGGAACACGGCATCAAGGAAGGACACCACGGCATCACTCACGAAGGCGAGCGAGGATACCCGAAGCTCACGCTGGTCAACCGGCTGCACCTGCGACAACTGGCTTATCTGCTCGGGAAGCTGAAATCTGTGAAGGAGGGCTCCGGCACGCTCCTGGACCACTGCCTGATTGCGTACGGCAGTGCGCTCAGCCATGGGGGGAACCACTGGAATCACGACCTGCCGATTCTGCTGGCGGGCAACGCGGGCGGGACGGTCAAGACGGGGCGCCACATCCGCTACAAGGCCGACACCCCGCTGAACAACCTGTGGCTGTCGATGCTCGAGCGGGTCGACGTCCGCGTCCCGTTCCTC
>JBJSXS010000478.1:0-3523 GCA_046086545.1 Gemmata sp. | reverse complement strand
CGACGACGAGCGGCGCGCCCTCCCATGCGGCCGGCACCTTGGCGTCCTCCGGCGGCGCGAGTTTCCACAGGAGCTTCAACTCTCGACCCTGCGGTTTCAGGCAGAGGAGGTAAGAGTCCTCGGGCTTGCCGGCCGTCAGCCCCTCCGGGCCTCGGACGATGGGCGGACCGAACCGCGCGTACAGCAGTCCGTTCGCCGCGGTGAGCGAGGCGCACCCGTCCTGGTTCTTCGCGTTCGGCCCGGGGCGTAGGATCGGGCTGTAGGACCGTGTTTCGGTTCCGGTCTGGAGGTCGAAGGCGACCACGCGGCCGGGGTCCGCGATGAACACCTCGCCGCCCGCTATGACGGGGTGGCCGAACGGCTGGCGCGCCGGCGGGTTCGTTGGCGGGGCCGGCGCGGGCGGGGGTGCCGGCTGCGTGCGGTGCGGCGCGTCGCTCTTGAGGGGGCTCGCCCACGCCGGGCGCGAGGGCCAGTAGTTCGGGACGCCCCCGGGGACGCGACCGGCGCGATCCGGGCTTCCGCCGAACGTCGCCCAGGAGTTGGCCGCGACCTCGGGACCGAGCTTCGGCGGGAGATCGAGGAGCGCTTGCAGCGTGTCCGCGAGCGGCCCGGTTTTCCCCGCGAGCGTGCCGCTCGCGTTCGCGTGCCTCGCCTTGAACGAACCGAGCTCGGCGCGCGCGCGGGCGCGATCGCCGGAGAACAGAACCGCGAGGGTCACGCGTGCCCGGACCAGCGCTGGGTCGGTCTTCGGGTCCGGGTGCGCCACGTCCGCACCGCTGTCTGACAGGAGCCGGCGCCAGACGCTCTCGGCCTCGCGGAACTCGCCGCGCTCGAACAGCAGGTCGCCAAGCAACAGTAGAGACTCGTCCGCCGGGCGGGACCCGAAGTAGCGGTCCAACAGCTGGTACAGCGGGCGCGGGTCACGGGCCTGTTTCGCCTGCGCCAGCAACTTCTTCGCCGGCTGCTCGACCCGATCCTGATACGCCTTCAGCGCGTCCGCCGGGAGCTTCGCGATGAGCTGGTGCGCGACCCACCGCGCCGGGCGCGCCGAGTTCGCGTCCACCAGCACGAGGTCGTCGCCGGACTCGTCCAGAACGCGCTGGAGCTCGTCGGCCGCGTCTGCGTGCTTGCCCGCGGCGAGCTTCTGCTCGATCTCCGCGAGCCGCTTGCGGGTTTGTGCCGACTCGCCCCGAAGCGCGGCTGGGTCCGGCGCCGCCAGCGGCTGCGCGGCGCCCCGGAGTGCGGACAGCAGCAGCACGAGTGTTGCGGCGGCGCGAGCGGCCCGGTTGATAGAATGCATTGCGCGATGTGCTCTCGGCCGTCGGAGAGAGACGGGTGAGTTCATTGTTCGCATTTTGCGTCAGAATGCAACCGGCGCCCGCCGTGGCGACGGCAGAATCGGGTGCGCTATGAATCGGCTTGTCCTCGGGTGCGTCGCGCTCCTCCCGTTCGCGCTGGCCGGGTGCGGCGGCCCCGCGTCGGCGGACGCGTTGCCCGAGGCCCCGGGGAGCGCGCCGGCCGCACGCTACCAGCCGCGCACCGACTGGATGGCGATTCAGAGCCCCACGGGCGGGCCGGTCAAGTGGTCGTCAGCCCGGTTCCCGCCCCTGTTGAGCGTCCGGCTGGCACCGAACACCCCCGACCCGGAACTGGCGACCGATCTGCTCACGCAGGCCAAGCTGAAGGGTACGAAGCGGACGGTGCTGGACCCCCTGGCGTATGCGGACGGGGTGTGGACGCAGTTACAAGCCGACCGAATCGCTCGACTCCTCGGCACACACTTCGGGACGCCCGCCGCGCCTACCGTTCGCGTCCCGGGCACGGACGTGGTGGTTGCGAGCAGTTTCGTGCGGCTCGATCCGGCCGCGGGTCTCGGGAAGAACCTGAAGGACGCGCGCGCGAAGCTCGGCAAGGCGAAGGTGAAAGACCTCGAAGCCGACTGGAAGGCCGCGACCGAAGCGAAGGAGGAGCTCAAGCTCGACGACGCGGCCCTGGCCCGCGGGTCGTTGGTTTACCGGCGGTGGTGCGTGCAGTGCCACGGGCCGAACGGCGCCGGCGAAGCGGCCTACGCCATCGAGGGCGGGCCGATGCCGCGGGACTACCGTCAGGGGGTGTTCAAGTATGTGACCGCGTTCCCGCCCCCGAACGCGGTCAAGAAGGCCGGCCTCGGCGCGGGCGGGAAGCCCCGCCGGAGCGACCTCGCGCGGACCGTCCGCAACGGCGTGCCGGGTACGATGATGCCCGCGTTCACGGGGCTGTCGGCCGGCGAGGTTGAGGACGTGGTGAGCTACGTCGTCCACCTGAGCGTTCGCGGGGAGGTCGAGTTCGCGACCATCGCGAAGGCGGTCCGGCCCACGTTCGATGAGGAGGCCGACCCGTACACGGACGGCGACCTCGACGGGCTGTTCGTGCAGCACCTGCTCGCGGTCCTCGCGAACTGGGACGTGGCCGCGAAAAACCCTATTCCGGTGCCCGAAGACCCGGCCCGGACCCCGGCCGAGCGGATCGAGTCGGCTGTCCGCGGGTTCCGCCTCTACAACGGTGAGTTCGGGTGCAACGGGTGTCACGCGAACTACGGCCGCACGCAGCAACTGAAGTGGGACGCCTGGGCTACCGTCGTGCAACCGCGAAACCTGACGCTCGGGGTGTACCGCGGCGGCTCACGCGGCACCGACCTGTACGCCCGCATCTACGGGGGTATCGCCCCCTCCGGCATGAACGCCTTCCGCGACCGCGTGACGGGCACGCCGCCGGGCACGCCGGACAAAATCTGGGACATCGTTCACTTCCTTCACGCGCTGGCCGACCCGGCCGACCGCCGCGCGATGCAGATGCGAGACTCGAGCATCAAGTTCGAGCAGTGAACGCCGCTGGGCCCGTCGCTGTGTGCGGACAGAGTGCGGAGCCGAACAGGAATCCTGTGAGGCGTATTAATTCCGTCGCTGTCGGCATGAAACACGCGCTTGTAGGTGAAATGAGCCATCGTACGCGCGTTAGCTGCGATTGAAAGAATCGGTCCCGCCGCGTGACAAACACCCCGCCGCGCCGGATCCACCCGTACAACCGGCCCTTTTCTCACCAAACATTCAGACCCGTTTAAGCGTGTACTCACGATTCGTCCTGTAAAGTACGGGTGTTTCTTACTATGCGTGCGGTTGCGGCTTCTGGAGCTTTTCCGATGCTGGTGTTCCTCGCCGTGCTGTGCCCGCCCCTCGCGGTGCTGTTCACTGCCCCGTCGCAAGTGCTCAAGAATCTTGGGCTAACGCTCCTGTTTTACGTTCCGGGCGTCATTCACGCGCGAACAGTCGTCGAGCAGTATCAGGCCCACCGCCAGTACGATTCTCTGATGCGCGTTCTCGAGACGCGAACCCCAGCCACCGTGGTTCGGCGCGCGGCTTAGTACTACAGCGCAGGGCGGATTGCACTTCTACGCGAGGTGAGGAACGGGTACAAGACGAACTCTGTTGGTGGCTGTCACCGGTGTGAGGTGTAGCTCATGGACGAGCAACAGTTGCTGGCGCTG
>JBJSXS010000477.1:0-4158 GCA_046086545.1 Gemmata sp. | reverse complement strand
CTTCGTGCCCCGGGTCGCGGGCCGCAAGGTGGAGGAGAGGGGACTCGAACCCCTGACTTCCTGCTTGCAAAGCAGGCGCTCTACCAACTGAGCTACACCCCCGAACCGCGTGCCACTTACCAGGTGCGCGTGCCTGGATTTGAACCAGGGACCCCGTCGTTATCAGCGACGTGCTCGTACCAACTGAGCTACACGCGCGACATTAACCCGTCGAAGTTTTCGTGTCCGCCTCTCGCCACTCCCATCAAACACAAAAGCCAAACCGTTTCGGTTTGGCCCTGCGACAACCAGATGTTGCCGAAGAGCTATCCGCCGTGAAGCGGAATCGTGTTGTTGAGCAGTAACGATGCGAGCATGCACACCTCAACGGGTGGGATTGCACATGGGATATTGTAAAAGCGAGCCATCGGGTGTCAAGACTCGTGTTCGACTCGCGCCCGAAAGCAACTTCACGAAGTTCTCGCGGCGCGTTGTGCCTAAACGACTTCCGACGAATCCGCGGTTTACGAAAAATCTTTCTTCGGCCGCGCGACAGCGCTATGATAACGCCAATTTCACTGGCCCGTTTGCCGGAGATACAATGACCGATTCCCTCCATCGCTGCCCCGGACGATTGCTCCGCGACGCATGGTCCCGTCGCCCCTTCGCGCTCCCCGGTGTCTTCAATCCACTCGTGGCGAAAATGGCCGAGCGACTGGGTTTTCAGGCGGTTTACCTTTCTGGCGGTGCGTTGTCCGCGGGCAACGGCGTCCCCGACATTGGGCTCCTGTCGCTCACCGAGTTTGTCCTGGCCGCACAGATCACGGCGGCTGCTACGACACTTCCTCTGCTCTGCGACGCGGACACCGGGTTCGGCGAAGCGCTGAACGTCGAACGCACCGTCTACCTGTTTGAAAGTGCCGGGGTCGCGGGGATTCATCTCGAGGACCAGGAGATGCCGAAGCGCTGCGGGCACCTCTCCGGCAAGTCGGTGGTGAGCGCCGAGGCGATGGTCGCGAAGGTCCGTGCCGCATGCGTGGCCCGGAGAAACAAGGACTTCGTGATCATCGCGCGCACCGACGCGAAGGGCGTACACGGCTTCGATGACGCGGTGCGGCGTGCGAGGATGTACCTCGATGCGGGCGCCGACGCGATCTTTCCTGAAGCGATGGAGTCGCGCGAGGAATTCGAGCGGTTCGCCAGGGCCCTCCCGGGCGCGGTGCTGCTCGCAAACATGACCGAGTTTGGGAAGTCACCGAACCTCGACGTGAAGGAACTCGGCGATATGGGGTACAGGCTCATCCTGTTCCCGCTGACCGCGTTTCGCGTTGCGATGAAGGCGGCGGAGGACACGCTACGCGATTTGCTGGCGAACGGCGTGCAGTCCGCGAGCCTCCCGAAGATGCAGACACGAGCGGAGCTCTACGACCTGCTCGGCTACACCGGGTACGAGGCGCGCGACCGGGCATACTTCGGCACACCGAAACAAGGCGGTTCGTGATGGCGGAAGATGCTGCCCCCGTGTCTTCGGCCCCAACAGCCGACGCCCCCGTGCCGCCGCTAGGGCCGGTCGTGCAGCTTCGCGGCGTCGGCATGACGTTCGGTACGCAAACGGTGCTGCACGGCATCGATCTCGACATCTTCCCGCAGGACACGCTCTGTGTGATCGGCGAGAGTGGGTGCGGCAAAACCGTGTTGCTGAAGCTCATCGTCGGGTTGCTCAAGCCCACCTCTGGCGAAGTCTTCTTCGAGGGCGTGCCGATTCACACGCTCTCGGAACCCGCCCTCACCCGGTTGCGCTTACGCTGCGGGTTCCTGTTTCAGCAAGCGGCCCTGTTTGACAGCCTGAACGTGTTCGATAACGTCGCGTTCGGGCTGCGCGCGAAGGGCGGCTTCAGCGAACCGGATGTAACCTCACGCGTGCGCGAGCGCGTGCTGGAAGTGGGCCTCCCGGCAACGGTCGAACTGAAGATGCCCGCGGAACTGTCCGGCGGGATGCGGAAGCGCGTGGGCCTCGCCCGGGCGCTCGCGCTCGACCCCGCCGTCATGCTCTACGACGAACCGACCACCGGCCTCGACCCCATCATGACGGACGTGATTAACGAGCTGATCCTGCAAACACGCTCGCGGCGCCCGGTCACCTCGGTCATCGTGACACACGAACTCCGTACGGTGCAGAAGTGCGCGAGCCGCGTGGTGATGCTCTACCCGCGTTCGCGTCTCAAGCACGAAGACGCGCAAATACTTTACGACGGCCCGCCGTCGGGCCTCGCCACCGCTAAAGACGCGCGCGTGCGCCAGTTCGTAGAAGGCGAAGCGCGCGACCGCCTCACTGAACTACGGGACGCGCCATGACGGAAACGGCGCAGGTTCGGCACAGATCTACGCGACCGTTGCTTGGTAATTGATCCGCTCACCCTGACGCCAGCAACGCACGAATGGTAATGGAGCAGCATGCGGCGGGGTGGCGCTATCGCGCCATCTTCGATTACCCCGCCCCCCGGCCCCTCCGCAGTGTAGTGCCGCGCGTTTGCCGCGACTGTCATCGCGCGGCTGATACACGGGTCCGCGACTTCGCGACGATGCCGGCTCTCGTTGATGGGCTCCGAAATGCGGGGCGAGAGAGTGCCAATGTGCTAACCCAATTCCCGCCTCCACGAGGGCCGCACGTTCGCTGGCACTGGGTCGTCGCACAGGTGCTGGGCAAGGAGCGAACACCAACAAACGAGCCGCGGCCGGCCGCGGCTCTTCAGGCTCTTTCGCTTGATTCGAGCAAGCGCTACTGCCCGACCTTCTTCACTTCGGCGTGGTTGAGCAGGAATTTCTGCCGCTGCTCGGCAAAAGCGTGGATGTTCATCCCCTGCCCGCCGCGACCGAAGCCGCCCCCCACTCCGCCACCTGCCGCCGCCGGGATTTCGTCCGCGGTGTTGCGCTTGAACGCCTCGTAGGAGTCGAGCTTTCGCGTGTCGGCCTCCACTTCCTTTTCGATCAACTTGCGGAGTTGCGATACCACCGGCCCGAGCTTCGCCCAGTCGAGCGAATCTTCCGCGATCTTCTTCACGTTCGCCAGATACCTCGCCTTGAACGCGGGGACCGCCAGGAGCTTGCTGCGGAGCGGCTTGCTCGCGTCACTAAGTCCTACAAGCGGATCGAGCGTCACGCCACCACCGCCGCCAGGCCCGCCGGGGAACCCGCCCGGCGGACCGCCGGGCCCGCGGTCTTTAAGCTCCTTGAACGCCCTCCGCTGCTCCTCGGTCATGAGCTTTTCGAGCTTCTCGTCGAGTTCCTTCTGGATCTTGGCGAGTTCTTTCTTCTGCTCGTCAGTCAGTTGCAGCGTGTCCTGCAACGGCAGGGGCAGAATCTCACCCGGGCGCGGGCCGCGGAAGAACCCACCCCCCGGACCGCCGGGGCCGCCCATACCGGGGCCGCCCGCCGGCCGGAACGCTTCGTTCATGTCATGGGGAATGAGCTTGAACCTCCCTTTCTCGTCCAGGTAGATGCTGTAGTCGCTGGAGCGAACCCAGTAGCCGTCGCAGTTGATGAGCGCGTTGTCGAGCGCCAGGAACCAGAGGATGTTGTCCACGTCCGCGATGGGCTTGAGTGCGGCCTCGAGCTTGTCCGGCGGAGTCTGGTTCAGCACCTTGCAGAAGTTGATGAGCGCCTTCCACGCGGCTTCGTTATCCTCAGACTTGATCTGAAACACGCGCTTGTAGTCGGCGACGTTATCCCCGAAATATTCGAGGCCGCCGCGCCCGCCCGGGCTGCCGCGAACCTTCCAGCGGGTGCCCTTCGTCGTGTTGTAGTTCTCCTTCAGGAACACCTTGTCGAACTGCTGAACGCTGCCGTAGATGCCCCACGACTCGCCGTTAATGACCACCTTCACGAAGTTCGCCTTCGGGGTCGGGACGTACTGGTTGGCGATGTGCGAGTACAGCACCGTACTCATCATCGACGGGTCTTCGTGTGAGTTCAGCAGGTTCAGCGTCTTCGCGCCGTAGAGCCGCTGCTTGTCGTCGGCCATGTCGAACGACAGGTTGAGCGAGCGTTTGGAGCCGGCTCCGACGCCCATGTACGACGACATGCCGCGGAAGTGAACGCCCACGTTCGCGTACCTCTTGCCGTCGACCGTGACAGTCGCGGGCACGTCCACGTCGGTGCCATGGAAGTCCTGCACCTCTT
>JBJSXS010000476.1:0-3949 GCA_046086545.1 Gemmata sp. | reverse complement strand
ACTGCGCCGCGAGCAGCAGCGGCGCGCACGCGTCATCCAGCTCCCGGACGTGCCCGGGCATGTCGCAACCGCTCGGCCCGAACCGCTGCGGGTTGTAATCGAGGTGCGGCAGGTACACGAGCGACAGGTCGGGCTTCTCGGACTGCACCACCTGCGCCGCGGCCCGCGCGATCCACTCGGTGCACGGGAGCCCCGCCATCGGCCCCCAGAACGTCGGGAACGGGAACGGCCCGAGCAGCTTCTCCAGCCCGTCGGCGGCCGCGGGCGGCGACCCGGCGATGCCGAACGCCTTGTCGCCGTTCACCGCGTAGTGCGGCTTCGGCGTGACCGCGATGTCGACGCCCGCGCCCTGGTTGAACCACCAGAACAGCTTCGCGCTCTTGAACGACCGGCCCCGCTCCCGCGCCCGCTTGCGGGCGGTGTCGTAAATCGGTTCCGCCTGAATGAGTCGGTTGCACTGCTGCCAGAACCGCACCTCGTTGGTGCTGCTGTACAGCCACCCGTTCGCCACGACCCCGTGCTTGTTCGGCAGCGCGCCGGTGAGGAGCGTGGCCTGCGCGGTGCAGGTGACCGCGGGCAGCACCTCCGCCATGTCGGTTTGCCAGCCGGTCCCCGCGAGTGCCTTCAGGCGCGGCGCGTGTTCGAGCAGTCGCGGCGTGAGCCCGACCGCGTTAATCAGTACGATGGGTTGCATCCGGTCACGCTATCGAGGCGAACCCCGGCCGCAAGGCCGGGGGCGGGGGGAAAGCAATGCGGACACGACGGCTCGGCAACTCGGACCTGAGCATCACCGCCATCGGCTTCGGTGCGTGGGCCATCGGCGGGGGCGGGTGGGCGTTCGCGTGGGGCGCGCAGGACGACGCCGAGAGCGTCGCCACCATCCGCGAGGCGCTCGACCTGGGCGTAAACTGGATCGACACCGCCGCAGTGTACGGCCTCGGGCACTCGGAAGCGGTGGTCGCCAAGGCGCTCGAAGGCGTGGCGAAGCGGCCTTACGTCTTTACCAAGTGCGGGCGCGTGTGGGACGAGAACCGGCAGATCGGGAAGCGCCTGACGGCCGCGAGCATCCGCGCGGAGTGCGAGGCCAGCCTGAAGCGCCTAAAGGTGGACGTGATCGACCTGTACCAGATCCACTGGCCCGAACCGCCGGAAGACATCGACGAGGGCTGGCACACCGTCGTGAAACTGAAGGAAGAGGGCAAGATCCGGTGGGCCGGGGTGTCGAACTTCAGCGCCGAACAGATGGCGCAGGTGTCGCCGTTCGGACCGATCACGTCCCTCCAGCCGCCCTACTCGATGGTCCGCCCCGAGGTCGCGGAGAAGGTGCTCCCGTACTGCCTCGCGAACAGCATCGGGGTCCTCGCGTACTCGCCGATGGCGAGCGGGCTGCTCACCGGGGCCATGAGCCGCGAGCGCCTCGCCGCACTGCCCGAAGACGACTGGCGCAAGACCAAGAACCCGCAGTACCAGGAGCCGCGGCTGACGCGCAACCTGAACCTTGTCGCGCTCCTCAAAGCGCTCGGCGCGCGGCACGGGCGCACGCCGGGCGAGGTCGCGGTCGCGTGGGTGCTGCGCCACCCGGCGGTGACCGCGGCCATCGTCGGCGCCCGCCGCCCCGGGCAACTCAAAGAGCTGCTCGGCGCGGCCGACTGGCGGCTGACGGCGCCCGAGGTCGATGAGATCGATACCTTCCTCAAAACGAACCCGGCTTAGGCGCCTCGTTCTCCCCCGCCCCCATCCCCGAGGGACTCATGCTCCGCTGGCTGCTGCCCGTC
Source organism: Gemmata sp. (assembly GCA_046086545.1). GTDB lineage: Bacteria > Planctomycetota > Planctomycetia > Gemmatales > Gemmataceae > Gemmata. The sequence goes on along the minus strand of JBJSXS010000476.1, from coordinate 2,174 downwards.
GTTCTCGCACTCAACTCCTTCGCGCCACCGGCGTTCGCGCAGCCTGCGGCGCCGAAGGCGCTCGCGGGCGCGGACCTCAAAGACTACATCCGCGCGAATTACACGAAGTACGAGCACCAGATCCCGATGCGGGACGGCGTGAAGCTGTTCACCGCCGTGTACGTGCCGAAGGACGACTCGCGAACGTACCCGATGATGCTGATCCGCACGCCGTACAGCGTCGCGCCTTACGGGGCCGACAAGTACCCCGACGCGCTGCGCCCGAGCGCGCAATTCGTGCAGAGCGGGTACATCTTCGTGAACCAAGACGTTCGCGGGCGGTGGATGTCGGAGGGCGAGTTCGCCAACGTGCGCCCGCACAACCCCGCGAAGAAGGACAAGGAGATCGACGAGAGCAGCGACACCTACGACACCGTCGAGTGGCTCATCAAGAACATCAAGGGGCACAACGGGAAGGTGGGGGTCACCGGCATCTCGTACCCGGGGTTCTACGCGGTGTGCGGCATGATCGACGCGCACCCCGCGGTGAAGGCGGTGTCGCCGCAGGCCCCGGTCACCGACTGGTTCGTCGGCGACGACTTCCACCACAACGGGTGCCTGTTCCTGCCGCACTGCTTCAACTTCATGTACGGGTTCGGCAAGAGCCGCCCGGAGCCGACCAAGAAGTTCGGCCGCGTCCCGTTCGAGCACGACACCCCCGACGGGTACAAGTTCTTTCTCGAAATGGGCCCGGTCAAGAACGCCGACGCGAAGTACTACAAGGGCGAGATCGCGTTCTGGAAAGAGGTGATGGAGCACCCCAACTACGACGACTTCTGGAAGGCGCGTAACGTCCGCGCCCACGTCAAGAACGTGAAGCCGGCGGTGATGACCGTGGGCGGGTGGTTCGACGCCGAGAACCTGTTCGGCGCGCTCGAAATCTACAAGCACGCGGAGGCCAACGGCCCGCCGAAGAACAACCACCTCGTGATGGGGCCGTGGGACCACGGCGGCTGGAGCCGGCCCGGGGGCGACAGGCACGGCGACATCAGTTTCAACGCGCGGACCGCGGACTTCTACCGCGAGCAGATCGAGTTCCCGTTCTTCGAGTCGCACCTGAAGGGGGACGGCAGCGGCACGCGGGCGAAGGCGTGGGTGTTCGAGACCGGCACCAACGTGTGGCGCAAGCACGGCGCGTGGCCGCCGGAGGGCGCGAAACCGACCAGCTACTACCTGCGCCACAACGCCCTCAGCGAGCAGGCCCCGGTCCCGGTGCCCGGGCTCGAGTTCCCGCCCCCGATCGACGAGTTCGTGAGCGACCCCGCGAAGCCGGTGCCGTTCATCAACAGGACCGACATCGGCATGGTGAAGGAGTACATGACCGCGGACCAGCGGTTCGCGTCCACGCGCCCGGACGTGCTCGTGTACCAGGGCGAAGTGCTGAAGCGCGACCTCACCCTCGCCGGGCCGATCGAGGTGGAGTTGTACGTGTCCACGACCGGCACCGACGCCGACTGGGTCGTGAAGGTGATCGACGTGTACCCCGACGACTACCCCGATCCCGAGGTGAACCCGACCGGGGTGAAGATGGGCGGGTACCAGCAGCTCATCCGCGGCGAGCCGTTCCGCGGCAAGTACCGCAACTCGTTCGAGAAGCCGGAGCCGTTCAAGCCGGGCGAGGTGACGAAGGTCAAGTTCGTGCTGCCCGACGTGTACCACACCCTGCGCCCGGGGCACCGCCTGATGGTGCAGGTGCAAAGCACATGGTTCCCGCTGGTGGACCGCAACCCGCAGACGTTCTGCGACATCTACAAGGCCGAGGCGGGCGACTTCAAGAAGCAGACGCACCGCGTCTACCGCGACGCCGGGCACCCGTCGCGGATTACGGTGGGTGTGGCAAGGTGACCGCCGGCCCGCCCGCGTGGGGGACAGGCGCGTCGGCGCGGCCCCGGCCCGGGCTGGAAGCGGGTCGCCGAACTCGAGGCGCCCGCGCGCACGTCAATAAACGCGTCGTCACGGTGCGCGTGCTGCTGTGCGGCGGGCTGATCGCCGTCGCGGGCGAGTCCGCGGCGGCCGAACACCGAGCCGCACCCGCTAACTCAGCACGCCCTTCACCACCTCGCCGTGGACGTTGGTGAGGCGGCGGTGGATGCCGTTGTGGTAGTGCGTCAGCTTCTCGTGGTCGATGCCGAGCA
>JBJSXS010000475.1:0-12428 GCA_046086545.1 Gemmata sp. | reverse complement strand
AGACCGCGGCCGGCGAGCGCAAGCAGCAGTGGCACTACCCGAGCCGGGCGGAGTGCATGGTGTGCCACAGCCGGGCCGCGAACTACGTCCTCGGGCTGTGCGAGGTGCAGATGAACCGCGACCACCGCTACCCGAACGGCGTGACCGACAACCAGCTCCGCACGCTCGAACACCTGGACCTGCTCAACGTGAACTGGCTCGGCGAGGCCGGCGCGCCGAAGGACGCGAAACAGCAACCGAACCAGCGCGAGCCGAAGCCCGCGTCGCTGCTGCACGCCGCCCCGGCCGGGCTGAAGAAGCTCGCGAACCCCTACGACAAGGCTCAGCCGCTCGCCGACCGCGCGAAGGCGTACCTGCACGCGAACTGCGCGACGTGCCACGTCGAGGCCGGCGGCGGCAACGCGCAGATGCAGCTCGACTACCCGACCGCGTGGGACAAGATGCGCCTGATCGACGCGGCGCCGGTTCACCAAACCTTCAACCTGAAAGACGCAAAGTTGATCAGCCCTGGCGCGCCGGAGAGCAGCGTGCTGCTGCACCGCGTGGGCGTGCGCGGGCCGAACACCGGCCAGATGCCCCCGCTGGCGTCGAGCCGCGTGGACGCGCGCGGTGCGGAGCTGCTGACCGAGTGGTGCAAGAGCCTGAAAAAGTGAGCGGCGGACGGGGCCGGTAATCTGCGAACGCTTCGCCGCGGCTCGCGGCGAACGGCAGCGGCCGTCCCTGGCTCTGCTCACTGAAGCTCGGCCGTCTGCCTTCTGGCCCGTGTCCGGCCGGTTCAGGGCTTCTTGGGGTCGCCGGGGCTCCCCCCGGTGATGGCCGGCTTGGCCGTCTCGATGTGTTTGACCACTTCCTCGATCAGTTTGATGATCTCCTCGCCGGTCTTGCGGTCATTTTCCTTGATCTTGAGCGCGTCCTCGGCGTCCTTCTTCTCTTTGTCCTTGAGCTGGATGAGGGCCAGGGCCATCTTGCGCTCGTCGTTCTTGATCTGGTCAACGACCTTCTTAATTTCGCCGCCGAACTCCTTGAGTTTCGGGACGGCCGGCTTGGCCCCGGCGCCCATCGCCGCCAGCGTCTGTACGGTGGCCAGCGTGAGCGGCAGCGGCTGGTCCTTGTCGGTCAACAGCCCGGCGACCGCGTCCACCCTCTTGCCCGCGGCCTCGCCCATGAGGCCCATCGCCTGGAGCGCCTGGACCCGCACGCCCAGGTCGGTCCCGGTCAGGCACGCGGCGAACGCGTTCAGGTTGTCGTCGTTGATCTCCTTGGGGTCGAACCGCATCAGCACCAGTCGGGCCCAGATCTCGACCTGCTTGTCCTTCTCCAGCCCCGGGGTGGGCTTGGGCTTGGTGGCCGGGTCGCCGACGCGGGCTTTCATGTACTTGACGATGGTGGCGGCCGACTTCTCCTCGATGGGGGGGGGCATCTTGTCGTCGGGCTTCCTGACCCCGGCCCAGGGCGGGCCGAGCAGCAGCAGCGCCTGGAGCGCCTCCATCCGCACCGCGGCGCACTCGTCCTTGGCGAACCGGTCGGCCAACGCGGTCAGGGCTTTCATGTTTGGCCCGGTCTTGTCGTTGAAGCTGATCCGGCCCAGCGCGCTGGCGATGGTGCGCCGGGTCTCATAGGACGCGTCGCTGGCCGCAACCCCGATCAGCGTGACGATCGAGCCTTCGGCCCGGTTCCCGAACAGGTAAACCGTTTGCACCGCCTGGTACCGCGAACTGCTGCCGCTGGCCGCGGTGTCGATGACGCCGTTCAGGATGCGCAGCGCCTCGGTGTTGTCGCGCTCGCTCTCGAACGTGATCGACCCGATCGCGCTGTAGACGGCGAACCGGACCCCGGGGTCGCGCTCGGCCACCATGCGCTCGACCAGCACCTTGCTCACGGCCTCCTTGCGGGCCGCCGGCCCGAAGCTGGGCAAGGTGCGGGCGGCCTGCTCGCGGTTCACCGGGTCCGGATCTTTGAGGTCCTTCAGCACGTGACCGATGCTCTTGCCGTTGATCTCTGTGGGCCACTTCGGCTCCGGCGGCTCCTTCTTGGGTTCGTCCTTCCTGTCTTCCGGTTTCGGTTGTGCGGCAGCGGGCGCGGGCGGCTGGGCGCCCACCACGGCGGCGATGAAGGCCAGGAGCAGCACCGCGAACGCGCCACGGAGCGCGCCGCGGCCGGGGGTGACGGACGGCGGGGCGGGTTGCATGAGAGTACCTCGGTAGCTCTTGCCCATAACAGGCTAACAGCCAGCATACCCAATCCGTTGGCGCGGCCGCAACAGGAGAGTGCCGCCCCATTTGGGTGGCCCGCGGCGCCCGCCGCCAGGTAACATATGCCGGCGCCCGGCAACTCACCGAAGGACCGCGCATGGCCATCGAGTTCCTGTGCCCCACCTGCAGCGGCACGCTCCGCGTGGGGGACGCGTCGGCCGGGCGGGTGGTCCGGTGCGGGGCGTGCCAGACGACGCTGCGGGTGCCCGGCGCGCCGGCCCCCGCGCCCGCGGCGGTGCCCGTGGCTCCGCCTCCTGAGCCTCAGCCGCCGAGCGCGCCCGCACCTGCCCGGGCCGCGCGCGACCCGGACCCCGAGTTCGCCCCCGGGCCGCACGCGCACAACGAACCCATTACGGGCGAGTCAGAAAGGGACGACCCGGACGCGGCGGAGCGGGAGGCGCGCGCCGACCGAAACGGGGACGAACAGCGGGACCGCGACTGGGACGCCCGGCCGCGGCGGCGGCGGCGCCGCCACCCGCACCCACCCCCGGGCCGCGGCGCCCTGTTCTGGCTGGCCCTCATCGGGGGCGTGTTCACGCTGCTCACCTGCGGGTGCTGCGGCGGGCAGTGGCTCGTCATCCCCGGGCCGAAGTGGCAGAATCACGAGTCCGCGCGGGGCGGGTTCCGGGTGGACCTGCCGGCCCCGCCGCGCGACGACCTGCACAAGTTCGTCGCCGAGAAGGGCGCGAATCCGGACCCGGACATGCGGATCGAGGGCACGATCCTGTTCGGCCGGCTCGAAGAGTACGGCGTGGCGTACCGCGACGTCCCGGCAAACGAGCGGCGGGGCAACAGCGACAAGCAACTGCTCGACGAGGCGGTGCAGGGGATGACGCAGGACGGCGACACCCGGGTGCTGAGCCAGAAGGACGTTACCGTCAGCGGGTGCGCCGCGCGCGAACTGGAGCTGCGCGAGAGGTCCGGCGGGTGGTTCATGGCCCGCGTCATCATCGCCGACTCGCGGGTGTACGTGCTGGTGGCCGGGGGCCGGTTCGCGCAGCCGGGCAACGAGAACGTGCGCCGGTTCCTGGACTCGTTCGAGATCACCGACCCGAAGCTGAAGGACGCCGGGCAGAGGCGGCCCGGCGGGGGCGCGCCGGGCTGGTGAGCGCGGTCAGCCCTTCGCCGCGATCAGGCCGGCGAGGTAGCCGACCGCGTCGTTCCGGGCCTTTGCGGCCTCGGCGAGTGCGCTGAAGTCGCCGGCGCGGCGCGCGAGCTCGCTCACCCCCGGGCAGATCAGGTTGCGGTCGTCCTCGGCCAGTAGGTACTTCTTGGCCGCGGCCAGCGCGCCCGCGGGCCGGTTCGCGCGGAGCAGCAGGTTCACGTACACTTGCGCCGCGTACGTCGCGCCCTCGGCCGCCTCGCGCGCGGCCTTCGCCGCGAACCGCGCCAACCCCTCTTCGAGCCCCTCGCCCGCGAGCACGTTCAGGTACGCGAGGAAGTCGTCGTAGTTCTCCTCGAAGGGGGCGTCGTTGTGCCCCTGCAGGTTGGGCGACAGCTTGCGGCCGTACGCGCACAACTCGCGGGCGCGGTCGAGGGCCGGGCCGGGCGACAGGTGGATGCTCATCTGCACCACGCTCGAAAGGTGCGACGTGTCGATGTGGTACGCGTCCTCGGCGAACAGGTCAGGGTGCAGCTCCACGAGCCTGGAGACGGGCGTGCCCGGCGGGGCGGGCGCGCCGCGGGCCGCGAGGTCGGACGTGAGCCGCTCCGTCAGCTGCGCGTGCAGCGCCGTCGCGAGCCGCTCGACGCAGTAGTCGCGCAGCTGCGGGTTGGAACTCAGGTCCGAGCCGCTCACCATCGTGATGGCCGAACAGATGCCGTGCCGGTCCAGCACGAGGTCGAACCCCTTCTGCGGCAGCACCCCGTTCTGCCAGGCGATCTCGATGACCGGGTACACGTCGTCGTCCGGCCCCGGCGTGAACCGCTCCAGGGCGGCGCGCACCGGCTCCGGCTCGCCGAGCATTCGGTAAAACGTCCATGCCTTCCCGTACTCGTTGCGCGCGAGGAGTTGCTCGCCGACGTGCCGGCCGGCGGTGCGGATCGCGTCCTCGTACGCCTCGTGGGTGTGGGGGGGCAGCTCGTTGGCCGGGCCGGTGGGGAACGGCGACACGCCCAGCTCGATCCGCTTCTTCATCAGCAGCGCGTAGAACAGCGCCTGGAAGTCGTCGGCCTTGCGCAGTTCGGTGATCAGCTCCTCGACCGCGGCGGCCGCGCCTTTCGTGCTGAGCGTGCCGCGGAGCCGCTCCAGCGCGGCGGCGTCGAGCGCGGGGGCCTGAACTTCGTCGGGGTCGTACATGTCGAGGGGCTCCAGCGGGTGGGTTCATCTCAGTCTAGCGAGAACGCGGGGCGACATCTGCTCCTTCGTGCGTGGTTCCGCCTTGCGGGCGGGTGCGGTTCCGGTGCGTGTCCGGACCGCGGTTCGGTAAACCGGTGCCGCGGCCCGTCGATCCGCGGGTGGCTCCCGCACGGGGGTCGCAGGAGGCGGGCCCGCTGGACCCGTGGGCCGCGCACGGTCGGCAATCATCGACCCCAGGTCCGCAGCCTTCAAAGTCCACTCGCGCCACCGGGCGCGTCACCCGCTGGAGCGTGCCGCCGCCGCCCCCGACCGGCTCCGCCAAAGAGCTGCGAAGCCTCGGCCAGCAGCAATGGGGCCGGGCAGGTTTTCGGTTGGTAATTGCCCGCGCGCCGGTGTATGCTTCTACTCAACCTCCCCGGCCGATGAAGACCCACCTTCGGCCGCCCCCAACGAGGTTCTCGCAGATGCCCTCATCGCGACTCCTCTGCCTCGCAGCGGTTCTCTCACTCGCGCCGGCCGCCCGCGCCGACGAACCGCTCCGCGCCGTCATCGATCGCGAACTGTCTGCCCAGTGGACGGACCAGAAGGCGGCGCCCGCGCCGCGCTCCACCGACAGCGAGTTCCTGCGCCGGGTGTACGTCGACCTCGTCGGCACCGCCCCGAGCTACGAGGAAGCGACCAAGTTCCTCGCGGACGCCGACGCCAAGAAGCGCGAAAAGCTCATCGACGCGCTGATCGCCGACCCGCGGTTCGCGGGCGCGCAGGCTAACGTGTGGGATCTCGCCCTCTTCGGCCGGCACCCGGGCAACTTCTCGGACACCTACCGCCGCCCGGCCTTCAAATCGTGGCTCGCGAAGCAGTTCGCCGACGGCGTCACGCACGACAAACTGGTGCAAGCGCTGCTGCTCGCGGAACAGCCCGGCAGCGAGATGTTCATGGTGCAGTTCCGCGGCACGCCCGACGAGGCCGCGACCGCCGTCAGCCGCCTGTTCCTCGGCGTGCAGATGCAGTGCGCCAAGTGCCACGACCACCCGTACGACGCGTGGACGCAGAAGGACTTCTACGGCATGTCCGGGTTCTTCGTGCGCCTCGTCGTACAGGACAAGGGCGGCGACGCGAACGGCAACGGCAAGTCGTTCGTGATCGGGGAGAAGATGAGCGGCGAGGTGCTGTTCGCGGGCAACGCGAAGGAGCTGAAGCCGGGGCAGAAGGGCGATCCGATCAAACCGAAGTTCCTCGGCGGCAAAGTGCTGGACGAGCCGCCGCTGCCCAAGGATTACAAGGAGCCGCCGCCCCCCAAGGGCAGCGAGAAGATGCCGAAACCGAGCTTCTCGCGCAAAGAAAAGATCGCCGCGTGGGTGGTGGCCCCCGAGAACCCTTACTTCGCGCCCGCGACCGCCAACCGCGTGTGGGCGCAGCTCATGGGCCGCGGGGTCGTTCACCCGGTGGACGACTTCCACAAGGAGAACGTGCCCAGCCACCCCGAACTGCTTAAGGCGCTCGCGAAGGCGCTCGCCGCGAACAGATTCGACCTGAAGTACCTGATACGGGAGATCGTCAACTCGGACGCCTACCAGCTGAGCGGCACCGGGGCGTCGAGGGCCGCGCTGCCGAAGTGGTACGAGCGCGCCCGGGTGCGCCCGCTGACCGCGGAGGAGCTGGTCGCGTCGATGCGCGCGGCGAACGGCTTCGAGGTGAACCCCAAAGACCCGAACCCGAACTGGGAGTACTTCCTCCGCGCGTTCGGGGAGCCGAACAACGGGCTGGGCGAGTTCCAGGGGAGCCTGAGCGAGAACTTGTTCCTGAACAACTCGGAGCAGGTGCGGCAACTGTTCCGGCGAAAGAAGGGGAACCTCGCGGACAAGGTTCTGACCTCGACCGAGCCGTGGGAACAGCGCGTCGAACTCATGTACCTGAGCGTCCTCAGCCGGAAGCCCAGCCCGAAGGAGCTCGAAACCTTCGTGAGCTTCATCAAGCGCGAGCCCAAGCCCGACGGCGCCGTTGAGGATGCGATCTGGGTGCTGCTCAACAGCAGCGAGTTCCGGTTCAACCACTGATGGCGGGCCCCGCCCGCGGGGGCGGGGGAGCTCTCGCCCGCGCCGCGTTCGCTCGCTTCACGGCCGCACACCCCCCCCCGCCCGCAAGGGCGGGGCCCGCCAAGAGGTCCCAATGTCGCACGCACAATCGCACCTGTCCCGGCGGGCGTTCCTAAAGGGCGCGGCGGTCACCGGCGGGGGTATGATCCTCCCGAACTGGGGCGGGCTGGCACACGCGCGCAGCGCGGCCGAAACCGCCACGAAGAACAAGAAGCGGTGCATCCTCTTGTGGATGAACGGCGGCGCGAGTCAGATCGACACGTTCGACATGAAGCCCGGGCGCACCACCGGCGGGCCGTTCCGCCCGATTCAGTCGAAGGTGACGGGCCTTCAGGTGTGCGAGTACCTGCCGAAGATGGCGGCGCAAGCGGACAAGCTCGCGGTGATCCGCAGCATGAAGACGCAGTCGCCGGACCACCCGGACGGCATCTACCACATGCACACCAGCTACAAGATGGCCGAGCGCACCCCGCACCCGGAGATCGGCGCGGTGATCGCGAAGTTCAACGGCAACCCGGACGCGGACCTGCCGTCGTTCGTGCGCATGGGCTCCACCGGCAACGGCGGGGCCGGGTACCTCGGGCCGAAGTACGAGCCGTTCAGCATCGACCGCACCGGGCGCATGCCGTACTTCACCACCCCGTACCTGAAGGACGAGGACGAGAAGAAACGGGCCGACCTGTTCCGGTTCGTGGAGGACCAGTTCGCCGTCGACCACAAGGCCGAGCCGTACGACAGCCACCGCACCGCGAAGGAGCGCGCGTGGAAGCTGCTCCGCGCGAAGGGCGTCTTCGACACCTCCAAGGACTGGGCGAAGGCGAAGGACCGCTACGGCGACACGGAGGTCGGCCGCGGCTGCTTCATGGCGAAGAAGTTGGTCGAGGCCGGCATCCCGTTCGTGGAGGTGGGGCAGGAGAACTACGACAGCCACGGCGACAACTTCGTCGTCCACAAGGCGAACATGCAGTGCCTGGACCCGGCGTGGAGCGCGCTGCTCACCGACCTCGCCGAGAGCGGGCAACTGGACGACACGCTCGTCATCTGGATGGGCGAGGTGGGCCGCACCCCGCAGATCAACAACCGGGCCGGGCGCGACCACTTCATCAGCGCCTGGACCGTCGTCCTCTCGGGCGGCGGCGTCAAGGGCGGCCAGATCTACGGCGCCTCGGACGCCGACGGCAAAACGGTGAAGGACAGCCCGGTGAGCGAGGGCGACCTGTTCGCCACCATCTACCGCGCGCTGGGCATCAACTACCGCGCGAAGCACCACGCCGGCGTGCGCCCCGTGTGGCTCACCCCCGAGGGCGCGAAGCCCATCGACGCGCTGCTGGGCTGAACGGGGTGACAGGACGTAGGGCCGCGCGCCGCATGGGCGCGACCGATAAGGAACCGGAGGCGGGGTGTCGGAGACGCCCCCGCCTCCGGCCCAGGGGCTGGCGGGCGGCCCCGGCCCTTTGTGCGTCGGCAAGTTGGTCTTCCTCTTCTGGTGTGCGCTCATGCCCGATCTCACGAAGCCGACGCAAGCGTGGAGCCTCCAGTGGGACGCCGACTGGGTCACCGCGGTCACGTTCCTCGGGTCGTCGCGCCGCGTCGCGGCGGGCAACAACCTCGGCGAAATCCTCCTGTGGGACTTGCCGGACAAAGCCGGCGGCGACGCGCCCAAGCCGGTCGCGAAGCTGGTCGGTCACACCAACATCATTTCGCACCTGGAGGGCACGCCGGACGGCAAGACGCTCGTCTCGGCGAGCTACGACCACGCGGTGTGCGTGTGGGACATCCCCGCGAAGATTCCCGACGCCACCGAACCGGTGCTTCTGAACGCGCGAACCATCGAGGACACCACGCGGCGCAAGAGCAACGGCGCCAGGGTGCCGCCCCCCAACGAGGCGAAGGTCGCGGTGCTGAAGCCCGCGAAGACGCTGGCCGAGCACAAGGAGTGGGTCGTCGCGATGGAGCTTTCGCGCGACGGGAAGGCGCTCATCACCGGCGACGACGGCGGGCACGTCCTCATCTGGGACACCGGCGGGATGAAGGTGTCGAAGCGGTGGCAGCTCCCGAAGGGCTGGGTGTACGGGGTCGCGCTGTCGCCCGACAAGAAGCAGGCGTGCATCACCGAGCGCCTCACGCTGGTGTTCGACTCGGGGCGGCACGCGGCGGTGAAACTGTGGGACGCGACCGCCGGCGCCGTCCTCAAAGACCTCTCGGCCGAAAAGGAGTTCAAAGGCAACCACATGTGTTCGGCGAGCTACTCGCCGGACGGCAAGCACCTCGCGGTCCTTCGCGGCGGCGAGTCGAACGGGCTGAGCGGCAAACCGGTGATCCTCGACCCCGCGACCGGGAAGGTGCTGCGCGAGTGCGCCCCCGGGCACCTCGACGGCGGCACCGACCTCGCCTGGCACCCCGACAACAAGCACCTCGCCTCCAGCGGCCGCGACACCACCATTCGCGTGTGGGACGCGACCACCGGCAAGCTCGTTTCGGAAGTGGGCAAGGGCCGCGGCGGGCAGTTCAAGGACTGGATCTGCGCGCTGTCGTGGTCCGCGGACGGCACGTGGGTCGTCGGCGCCGACATGGCCGGCGCCGTCCAGGCGTGGACGTTTATGTAGGGCAGGGTTCCAGCCTGTCATTGCTCGGACGGGCTGGAACCCTGTCCTACGGGGGGCCGACATGCGCCGCTTCGCTCCACTCGCGGTCGTGCTGCTGTCTGCCGGTGCGGGCGCCGCGGACGATCTGACCGTTCTCAAGAGCGGCAAGGACGACCCGCCGCCGCGGAAGATGCTGCACGCCGCGCTGCTCGCGGAGTGCGACGAGCACTTCGCCACGCGCAGGGAAGAAATCGCGAAGCTGAAAACGCCCGCGGACGTCGCGCGGCGGCAGGCGGCGCTGCGCGAGAAGTTCGTGGAGGCGCTCGGCGGGTTCCCCGAGAAGGCCCCGCTCAACGCGAGGACCGTGGGCACGCTGAAGCGCGAGGGGTACGCGGTCGAGAAGGTGATCTTCGAGAGCCGCCCGGACCACCATGTGACCGCTAACTTCTACCTGCCGGACGGGCCGGGCCCGTTCCCCGCGGTGCTGATGCCGCTCGGGCACAGCGCCAACGGCAAGGCTGCCGACTACATGCAGCGCGCCGCGATTCTCCTCGCGAAGAACGGTATCGCCGCTTTGGTGTACGACCCCATCGGGCAGGGCGAGCGCAGCCAGCTCCTCGACAAGCTCGGGAACCCGGCGATCAAGGGCAGCACCAGCGAACACACCGCGGTCGGCGTCGGCGCGATCCTCGTGGGGCGCAGCACCGCGAGCTACCGCGTGTGGGACGGGATTCGGTCCATCGATTATCTAACATCGCGAAAAGAGATCGACCCGAAGAAGATCGGTTGCACGGGCTCGTCCGGCGGCGGCACGATGACCTCGTACCTGATGGCACTGGACGACCGCATCGTGGCTGCGGCGCCGTCGTGCTACATCACGTCGCTCGAGCGGCTGTTCGCGACCATCGGCCCGCAGGACGCGGAGCAGAACGTCACCGGGCAGGTCGCGCTCGGCCTCGACCACGCCGACTACATCTTCCTCCACGCCCCGAAGCCGACGCTGGTTCTGTCCGCGACCCGCGACTTCTTCGACATCAAGGGGACGAAGGCGACCGTCGCCGAGGCCAAGGGGGTTTACAAGCTGCTCGGGGCCGACGAGAAGTTTGGGTTCGTGGAGGTCGATTCGACCCACGGCTACCCGAGGGCGCACCGGGAGGCGATGGCCCGGTTCATGTCGCGCTGGCTCAAGGGCGAAGACAGGGCCGTTGAGGAAGTCAACATCACGATCGAGAAGGACGCCGACCTGCGCTGCACCCGCACCGGGCAGGTGCTCGACGACCTCCGCGGGAAGTCGGTGTTCGACCTGAATGCGGCGCTCGCGACCGATCTGGCGAAGGCCCGCGCGAAGGAGTGGAAGGCGGCGGACCTGCGCGCCGCTGTGGCCCGCGCGACCGGCGCCGTGGACGTCAAGCAGGCGGCGAGCACCAGCAGCGGCCTTCGAGACGTGCCGCAGGGCGATTACACCTTGCGCCCGCTGCTGTTCGCGCCCGAAGGCTCGAAGGTGCCGGTGCCGGCGGTGCTGTTCATCCGCGACCCGTCGGACGCCAGGCCGGTGGCGTTCCACGTCAGCGACCGCGGCAAAAAAACCGCCGTCGGCAGCGCGGAGGAGGCGCTGTTCAAGACCGGCAAGCGGGTGCTGGCACTGGACCTTTGCGGGTGGGGCGAGACCGGGGCCGCGGTGCCGCCGAACGGCGCGCGGCCGATGTTCGGCGATTTCAAGGAGTCGTTCCTCGGGCTGCACCTGAACCGGCCGCTGCTCGGCCGGCGCACCGCGGACCTTGTCGCGGTGGCCCAGAACGTGAAGACGTCGGTCCGCACGCAGAGCGCCGAACTGTTCGCGGTCGGCTCCGGCGGCCCGGTGGCGCTGCACGCGGCGGTGCTGTCCGACTACTTCTCCGCGGTCACGCTTGACGGCGCGCTGGTGTCGTGGGACAGCGTGGCGCGCACGCCGCTCGCGCACGACCAGTTGGCGAGCGTCGTACCCGGCGCGCTGAAGGTGTACGACCTGCCGGACCTCGCTGCGGCTATCGCGCCGCGCCCGCTCACGGTCCGCAACCCGGTGGACGCGACCGGCAAGCCGCTGTCGAAGGACGCCGCCGAACAGGCGTACAAGCCGGTGCGCGACGCGTACCAGAAGGCCGGCGCGGCCGACAAGTTCAAGCTCGTCGTGGACACGAGGTAGCGGACCGCCCGCGCCCCTCGCCGCGGGGATCGCACATTCGCACCCCGTTGCCGATCGCGGGCCCCGGGTTTTCCCCTCCCTGAAGGGAGGGGCCGGAGGTGGGTCGAGACCGACGCGCGCACGAACGCCATTCCCCCTTTCTCTCCCTCACCCCTCACCACCATGCGTAGCTCCCTCACCGCACTCGCCCTGCTCGCGTTCGCGGGCGCCACTCCAGCCGCGGACGACTTCAAGGGCGTGGACCCGAACGTCTTCGGCAAGGACGACCCGCGTGCCAAAGACCTGCCCAGGATGATGTGGGCCGACGCGAGCAAGCGCGTGAAGGAGGCGAACGAGCGGGAGTCGAAGGCGTTTGCCGCGGTCGCCACGAAAGCCCAGTGGGAGCAGTACCGCGACGCCCGGATCCAGAAGCTGAAGGAGTCACTCGGCGCCTGGCCCGCGGCGCCGAAGGGCGTGCGCCTCAAGGTGACGAAAAAACTCGCGGGCGAGGGGTTTGTGATTCACAACGTGGTGTACGAGTCGCGGCCGGGGTTCTGGGTCGCGGCGAACCTGTACCTGCCCGCACGGCCCCCGGAGAAGATGCCGGGGGTCATCATCGCGCACGCACACCACGGCGGCAAAACCGGCGGCGAGCTTCAGGACATGGGCATGACGTGGGCGCGGGCGTGCGCCGCGGTGCTGGTGCCCGACCAACTGGGCTACGGCGAGCGCCGCGAACACGACTTCAACACCGACAAGGACTACGACAAGCCGTTCCGCGCGGGGCGCCAGGACTATTACTACCGGTACAACTCGAACCTGCAGCTCTCCGCCGCGGGCGAGTCCCTGATGGGCTGGATGGCGTGGGATTTGATGCGCGGGGTTGACGTTCTGCTCGAGCAGAAGAACATCGACCGCGAGCGCATTATCATGCTCGGTTCGGTGGCCGGCGGCGGCGACCCGGTCGGCGTGACGGCCGCTCTGGACACCCGCATCGCGTGCGTGGTGCCGTTCAACTTCGGCGGGTGGCAGCCG
>JBJSXS010000474.1:0-5560 GCA_046086545.1 Gemmata sp. | reverse complement strand
TCGCGGACGATCTGCCCCTTCGCCACACCGCCAATGGCGGGGTTACAGCTCATCTGGGCGACCGCGTCGGCGTTCATGCTCAGCAGGCACGCCTTCAGCCCCAGTCGCGCGGCAGCCATCGCGGCCTCGGTGCCCGCGTGCCCGGCACCGACCACGACGACGTCAAAGCGGTACTCCAGTGCGCTCACAGGTTCCTCGCGACGGCCGGCTGACGGAATGGACCCATCATAGCGAGTCCGCTCGGGAGCGCGGGGCGGTGAATTTGGCCCGGGCGTACTTCCCAACGGTCTCGGTTCAGTTATGATGTTGCGACTACACAAGGCCCGTCCACACCCAGAGCAGCGAATGCCCGACCCGACGAACCCGACCCGCAACGAGGCCGTCGCCGCCCACGAGGAGCGCCCCGAACGGATCGGTTGGGCCGCGCCGGTCCGTGAAAAGCCGGGCGAACCGTCGGCCACGGCCCGCGAATTGCCCGAGCCGTCCGCACCCGGTCCCCGGCCGACCCACGATGAAGCGAACGACGATCGACTCGTGGCCGCTGGGCCCAGGCTCCCGCTCATACCCGGGTACGCCGTCGAACGCCTCATCGGGCGCGGCGCCATGGGCGTCGTGTACCGGGCGACTCACGCCGCGACCGGACGGGCGGTCGCACTAAAACTCACCAACCCCGGTCCCGGCGACGACTTCGTGCGCGACCGGTTCCTGCGTGAGGTCCGCGCGCTCGCCGCGATCAAACCCCCTAATGTTGTCCCGGTCTACGATGCGGGCGACTGGCACGGGTTCTCGTACTGCACAATGGAGTACGTCACGGGGGGGACCCTGCACCAGCACCTCAAACGCATCCGCGCCGACACGCGTGCCGCGGTGGCGCTCATGGCGAAGGTGGCCCGCGCCGTCGAGGCCCTGCACGCCGCCGGCCTGCTGCACCGTGACCTCAAGCCGCTCAACATCTTGCTCGGTCCCGGCGACGAACCGATGGTCGCCGACTTCGGGCTGGCACGCTGGACCGATCAGGAATCCGACCTCACCCAAACCGGGGTGCCGATCGGCACACGGCAGTACATGTCGCCCGAGCAGACTCTGGGCAAGAAGGGCGAGTACACCCCCGCGTGCGACGTTTGGGCGTTGGGGGTGACGCTGTACGAGCTGCTGACCGGGGACCGCCCGTTCAACGACGACTGGGTGGCCGACGTGTACCACCGGATTCGTACCGCGCCGGCGCCACCGATCCGGGCGCACGTGACGGAGTTGCCCGAGCCCCTCGAAGCGGTTGTGGCCCGCTGCTTGGAGAAAACACCCACCAGCCGGTACCCGACCGCGGCGGCGCTCGCTGACGATCTGGAGCGGTGGCTCCGCGGCGAGCCGGTGTCGGTCCGGTCCGTCGCGTCGGTCGATGTGCCGGACACACGGCCGCCGCGCCTTCAGCGCAAGGTTGTCGCAGGCGCGCTGGCAATCGCCGCGCTTGCAGCGGGACTGGCCGGCGCGCTGCACGACCGCACACCTCAGGCGAACGCAAACACGCCCGCGAACTCGACCGTGCAGAAGCCGCTCGCCGGGCGCCTCGCTGGGGGCGAGAAGGTGCAACTCACCAACGCGAAGGGACAGCCACTCGTCGCCGTCGTGGGCGAACCGGATCACGAACCCGTGATGGGAGTCGCCGAAGGGTACGCCACGTTCCGGCACGAGGGCGCCGGCATCGGGAGCCTGTACGACGGACCGCTCGACTTCCCGTATAAGGTCGAAGCAGACGTCGGCACCAACTACGCGACGAACAAGATGGCCGGCTTGTACGTCGGTCGCAAGGAGTGGGTGGGCGCTGCGTTCAAGCACGAATCGTTCGTGTGGGCCGGGATTCGGGCCACAACCGATGCGAAGCGACCAGGTGAGCTGTTCGCGCAGCACACGGTCGAAGCGTACTGGTGGGCGCGTCACGAGGACGGCTCTCGCTTGACGGTCCACGACCGAACGCTTGCGCCTTGGGTGCGCAAAGAGGATAAGGGCACGCTGCGGTTTTCGCGCGTAGTCGTCGAGGTGCGTCCGGACCGACTCAGCGCGACCATCGACGGCCAACCGTGCGACCCGTTGCCCGCTTCCGCCCCACAGTTGCGCCCGGGGAGCAACCGCGGGTTGCTGGAGGCCATCCGCGAGACCACGCGCCCGCTCTTCCCCGGCTACGAGTTCGCGCTTCCGGTATTCGGATCGGGCATCGGCGTATTCTGCTCGGGCGGCGAGTGTGTCCTCCGCGAGCTGACCGTGTCCCGGTTGGCAAAGTGACCGGCGCTCTCGTTCGTTGATGCACGGTTACACACGGCGTAGCTCGCGTTGGGGTAGCCGCTGCTCATTTCCGTTTGCACGAACTGCGATCTGCTCGCCTTCCCCATCGGGTCGATGTCGACCCGACTTTCGTCAGCGCGCCGCCACACAATCGAGGTCACGACAACCGCGCCTGCGAACCTGACGAACGTGGTCGGGACGTTGCCGAAGCGCTCAGGCGAGTAAAGCGGTAGTCTCCGCGGCGTGGGGCCGGTACACAAGATAGCGGGAGTACCGCTCGCCGCGAGGATGTAGACATGGACCTCATTGCACAAGCCCGCAACGGGTTCGCCGGCATCGACGCCGACGCCTCACTCAAACAAAAGGCGCTCGACAACCTGGGCGCGTGGCTCACCAAACCCGAGTTCGCCGCGTACCGTTCGCAGATCGAGGACCTGTGCGCGAAGGGTGCGTGGTCGGTGCTGCTCGACTCTTTCTACCAGGTGATGCCCTTCGGAACGGGCGGGCGCCGCGGGGCCGTCGGCGTCGGCCCGAACCGCATGAACCTGTGGACCCTCGGCGCGAGTGTTCAAGGGCACTGCGACTACCTGCGCCAGCGGTTCCCAGGGGTTTCGCCCTTGAAGGTGGTGCTGGCTTTCGACGTGCGGCAGTTCGAGGACAAGCGCAAGGTCTACAACCCCGCGCTCCCGAACCCCGTTCTCCACCTCACGAGCCGCGAGTTCTGCCAGCACGCGGCCGGCGTGTACGCCGCCAACGGCGTCCAGCCGCACATCCTGCCGCCGGACTCCAGGCGCTTCATCCCGACGCCGGAGCTGTCGTTCACGATCCGCTACTTGCGCGCACACGGCGGGTTGAACATGACGGCGAGCCACAACCCGCCGGACGACAACGGGAGCAAGTTCTACGACGACCGCGGTTCGCAACTCGTCCCGCCCGAAGATCAACTGATGAGCGAGATGGTGGACCGAGCCGCGGCAACCAGGCACGTCCCGTTCGCTGACGCGGTGCGAGCCGGCAAAGTTCAAATCCTCGACGACGCGCCGCACCGAGCGTTCATCGAGATGTGCCGCAAGGAGAGCGTCCTCGGCGCCCCCAAAGCGGACGAGCTCCGCGTCGTATACACGCCGCTCCACGGGTGCGGACAGTTCTGCGCCGGCGAGGTGCTCGAAGCGCAGGGCTTCCGCCCGATTCCGGTACCGGAGCAGATGGCGCCCGACGGTCAGTTCCCGAACGTCACCAAAACGCCGAACCCCGAAGTGCCCGAGTGCATGGACCGGGCCGAGAAGGTCGGCCGCGAGAAGGGCGCGGACCTCATCATCTCGACCGACCCGGACGCGGACCGAATCGGCGGCATGGGGAACCGCTCGCCGGACGGCAAGGGCGAGTTCCGGTTCTTCACCGGGAACGAACTCGCGGCACTGCTGACGCACTTCAAGCTCGCGCAACTGTCGCGCTCGGGGTCTCTGCCGGCGTCGCCCATCATCATCACGACCGAGGTGACCACCGGACAGATCACGCGCATCGGGCGCGCGTTCGGCGCCCAGGTAATTGGTGATCTGCTCGTCGGCTTCAAGTACCACGCGGACGCGATGTGGCAGCTGGAATCGACGGGCCAGTTCGGGGACGTGCGCGGCACCCTCGCGGACTTCGTCATCGCAACCGAGGAGAGCCACGGCATCATGGGCACGTCCGCGGTACGCGACAAGGACTCCGCCGTGGCGGCGCTACTGCTCGCGGAGGCCGCGCTGTACCAGAAGCGCCAGGGCCGCACGCTCGTGGACTACCTCGATGACTTGAACCGGCAGTTCGGGTACTACCGCAACGAGTTACTCAACATCGTGCTGACGGGGTTGGAGGGTAAGGTCAACATGGCGCGGATACTCGACGCGCTCCGCAAGAACCCGCCCGAGAGCGTCGGCGGCTTGCCGGTGACGAGCTTTGAGGACCTGCAGGACGAGAACGGCCGGATGGGGCCGTACAAGGGCGACACCGACAGGGCCGCGCGCAACTTCCTGATCTTTCGGCTCGCGGGCGAGGACGGCGCGTCCGCGAAAGTGTGCCTGCGCCCGAGCGGAACCGAGCCGAAGGCCAAGGCTTACATCGAAGTGAGCGGCCAGCCGTGGAAGGCCGGCGTGCCGCAAGCGGCATGGGACGCGGCGTGCGCGGGGATCGATTCGCGCGCACAGGATGTCGCCACGGATTTCCTTACGAAAGCGCTGGCGACCATCGGCCAGACGCCATCGGCTGGGGCTGACAAGCTGAGCCGGTAAGGCTGTTCGCGCGTGTAACGGGCCGCGCCCGGCCAGGCGCGGCCCGTTGAAGACGACAGGTGGCCCCGTCAGCGGCCCTTCGCCCCGCTCCGCACCGCGGGTGCGAGATCGAACCGATCCAGGTTCATGACCTTGCTCCACGCGGCCACGAAGTCGCGCACGAACTTTTCCTTCGCGTCGTCGCTGCCGTACACCTCCGCGATGGCCCGAAGTTGAGAGTTGGAGCCGAAGACCAGATCGGCGGAAGTTGCGGTCCACTTGAGGTTCCCCGTCTTGGCGTCACGCCCCTCGTACAGGTGTGCAGCGGTCGGGGACTTTTTCCACTCGGTGTTCATGTCGAGCAGGTTCACGAAGAAGTCGTTTGTGAGCGAGCCCGGCGTCGAAGTCAGTACGCCCAGTTGCGAGCCGCCGGTGTTGGTGCCCAGCACCCGCAGCCCGCCAACAAGAACGGTCATCTCCGGTGCGCTCAGCGTGAGCAGGTTCGCGCGGTCTACCATCAGCACCTCTGCGGGCTTCGACATCTCCTTACTGAAGTAGTTGCGGAACGCGTCCGAGGTCGGTTCCAGCACGGCGAACGACTCGGCGTCGGTCTGCTCCGCGGTCGCGTCGGTGCGGCCGGGTTGGAAGGGCGCGGTCACGTCGTGTCCCGAATTCTTAGCCGCTCGTTCGATGCCCGCACAGCCGCCGAGTACGATGACGTCCGCGAGCGACACCTTCTTCCCGCCGGTCTGCGCCTTGTTGAAGTCGGCTTGCACCTTCTCCAGCGTCGCCAGCACCTTCGCCAGTTCATCCGGCGAGTTGGCCTTCCAGTCCTTCTGTGGTGCGAGGCGGACGCGCGCCCCGTTCGCCCCGCCGCGCTTGTCGGTGCCGCGGTACGTCGAAGCCGATGCCCAGGCGGTCGCGACCAGTTGCGACGGGGTCAGCCCGGACGCGAGGATCTTGCCCTTGAGAGCCGCGACGTCGTCCGGGTCGATCGCCTTGTGATCGACCTTCGGCACCGGGTCCTGCCACAC
>JBJSXS010000473.1:0-3917 GCA_046086545.1 Gemmata sp. | reverse complement strand
GTACGTGACCGGGGCCGACATGAGCAACTTCTCGCCCTCGGGGCTCCAGACCTGCACCTCACCGAAGCGCCCGGGCGCGCCCCCAACCGCGGCCAGTTTCTTCCCGTCGGGCGAGTACGCGAGCGACTGCACGCGCTCGGAAATCCCGATCAGGCGCGACTGAAGGGACAACTTATCGGTGTCGTACAGCAAGATCTCGTGATACCCGGTGACCGCGATCTGCGCGCCGTCGGTGCTGAACGCGAGCGACGTGATCACCGGCGGCGCGGAGTACCTGGGCGGGTTCGCCGCGTCCACCACCGCCGCCTTCGCGCTAACCGGGGTGTCGTCGGTCGCGCCCTGGCTGATCCAGTCGGTGATGAGCTTGATGTGGATCGGGCTGAGCGGGTCGCGGTTGCGCGGCATCTCGGATTTGCCGTTGTCGTGAACCTTGATCTGCTCCACGATGTAGCTCTCGGCCGGCTTCTTCGGCACGACCCCGGGCTTGCCGCGCTCGCCGGGTTTGAACAGGTCCGCGTGGCTGGTCATCACGTACCCGCCGAGCGGCTTTGCGGGCTGGTGGCACCCGTTGCAGTACTGCTGAAAGACGGGCCGCACGTCCTTGTAGTAGCTCACCTTCACCGGCTCGTCGGCACGAACCGACACCGAGAACGCGAGCCCGAGGATGAGTGCAAGAAGGCAACGTATCGGCATCGATGAGAGCCTCTGCGTGGGGCGCGAAGCACAGGTGATCAGAGACTGCGGGCTAGGACCGTTAGTTTATCAGTTGGAGAAACTCCCACGCAAGGAATTGCCTGAGTTCGTGCCGGGTCGCCTCGCTGCGGCGGCTGACCGTTAGCACCGGAGGCCCGCGGCGCACCTCGGCTTGACGGGTTCGCGCGAATCATGCGAACATCCGCTCCAAGAAGGGAATCTTCTCGCCCGCTCAGGGACGGGGGCACGGATGTCGGTACAACTTGAGACTCTGCTCGCGCGCGTCCAGAACAAGACCGCCACGGTCGGGATCATCGGCCTCGGCTACGTCGGGCTCCCGCTCGCGCGCGCGTTCTCACGCGCCGGGTTCCGCGTTCTCGGGTTCGATATCGACGCGCTCAAGGTCGAAAAACTCAACCGCGGCCAGTCGTTCATCAAGCAGATCCCTGACGAGACCGTGGCCGGGATGCGCGCGAACGGCTTTGAAGCCACCGAAAAGTTCGAGCGCCTGAGCGAACCGGACGCGATCCTGATCTGCGTGCCGACGCCGCTCACCGAGGCGCGCGAGCCGGACCTGACCTACGTAGTGAACTCCGCGAACGCCATCGGGTCACGGCTCCGCGCCGGGCAGCTCGTCATCCTCGAAAGCACGACGTACCCGAGCACCACGCGCAACGTAATGCTGCCCGTGCTCGAGCGGACGGGGCTGGTCGCGGGGCAAGACTTTTTCGTCGCGTTCAGCCCCGAGCGCGAGGACCCGGGGAACCCGACGCACTCCGTGTCGCACATCCCGAAGGTGGTCGGCGGCCTCGACGACGCCAGCGGCGACCTCGCGTGCGCGCTCTACTCCGCAATCGTGCCCAAGGTGATTCGGGTGTCGACCCCCGAAGTCGCGGAAGCGTGCAAGATCCTGGAGAACACCTACCGCGCGATCAACATCGCGCTCGTGAACGAAATGAAGGTGCTGTACGACCGCATGGGCATCGACGTGTGGGAGGTCATCGACGCGGCCAAGACGAAGCCGTTCGGGTTCCAGGCGTTCTACCCGGGCCCGGGCCTCGGCGGGCACTGCATCCCACTCGACCCGTTCTATCTGTCGTGGATCGCCAAGCACCACGGCATGACCACGCGGTTCATCGAACTCGCCGGCGAAGTGAACACCGCGATGCCGGCATACGTCATCACGCGCGTGACCGACGCGCTCAACGAAGCCGGAAAGGCCGTGAAGGGGAGCAAGGTCGCGATTCTGGGGATGGCGTACAAGAAGGACATCGACGACCCGCGCGAGTCCCCGAGCTTCGAACTGATGGACCTGTTGCTCAAGAAGGGCGCCCGCGTCAGCTACAACGACCCGCACATCCCGTCGCTGCCGCGGATGCGGCACTGGCCGCACCTGGACCCGATGCGGAGCAGTGCGCTCACGGCAGAGTACCTTGCGGCGCAAGACTGCGTGCTGATCGCCACCGACCACACGGCCTACGACTACGCGTTCATCGTCCGGCACAGCAAGCTGGTCATCGACACGCGGAACGCCACGAAGTCGGTGACCGCGGGGCGCGAAAAGGTCGTTCGGGCGTAGAATAGTGAGGGAGCGGGGCGAGCCGCCCCTCCCCCGAGGTACGCCCATGTACAGTGCATTCGGCCTGCTGAAGCCCGGTTCGGATTTCACCCTCGACGACGCGCAGCGGCGCGTTGCGGCCAAGTTCCCCGGGTCCGCGGTCGCCCGCGAGGGCGACCGGATCACCGTCAGCAAGGGCGACTGGTGGATCGCACTCGCAGTCGCGACCGGCGAGTACGTCCGCGAAGAAACCGAGGGGCTGCTCGGGCACCTCGCCGGCGTCGAACCGGCAGAAGCGGACGCGTTCGCGGCCTCGGACCGACGCGTCGAGGTCTGGACCGACGTGCCGGACCCGTTCATGGAGCACTTCAACGACTACCTCGCCATGGTTGAAGTTTTGCAGAGCTTTTCGGGGCTACTCGCCATCGACCCGAAGGAACCCGGACTGCTTTAACGCAACCGAGTTGACCATCGGTCGCGCGCGTCTGGTATGATCTGGGTATGTCGCACGCGGCCTTCCTCCAGACCATCTGTCAGGCGCCGGACGACGACACCGCGCGCCTCGTCTACGCAGACTTCCTGGACGAGCAGGGAGGCCCGGCGGACGCGGCACGCGCCGAGTTCATCCGGCTGCAAATCCGGCTCGCGGGCCTGGACGAAACGCACCCCGACCGGCCGGCGCTCGAGGACCGCGAGAACGAATTGCTCCGCGCCCACGAGCGCGCCTGGGTGGGCAAGTTGTCCGGGGCGCTCGGGAGCGGGCTGGGGCGATGGCGGTTCGAGCGGGGGTTTGTCGGTGCCATCGACATCCACCCTGGGGCACTCGCGCAGAGCGGCGGCCCCTTCATCAAGCGCCACCCCATCGGTCGCGTCTGCCTCGGTTCCGCGAACGACGACCCGAACGTGTTCGATGCGCTCGCCCGGCGCGAGTGGTGGGCCAACGTGCGCGACCTCGACACCGGGGAGCACGGCAGCGGATCGGGCCTGACCGCCGTCGAACCGCTCCTCGCCTCGCCGCACCTGACCGGGCTGCGGCGGCTCGCGGTCACTGGCGCGGAGCGCTACGCGGCCCGGGCGCTGGCCACTGTCCTGGCGAACTGCAAGTCGCTGCACACGCTCACCGCACTCGAAGTGCAGAACGACGGCGCCGACCCGGCGAACCTGCTACCGCTCATCGACCGCTCCGCGGTGCGCGCGCTCCGGTTCGCCGACTGCCGCTTCACCGCGCGCGGGTTGAAGGCGCTGTTCTCCTCCGCGTTCGCCGCGCGCGGCGGCACCCTCGATCTGGCGAATGGCACGCTCGGCACGCACCTGGCGGCGGCACTGGCCGCTAAGAACTCGCAACCGGCCCTCAGGCGGGTGTGCCTGAGCGAGATCAGCGGGTCCAGCATCGACCTGCCGACGTTGCTTTCCGCGCCCGGGGCTGCGAACCTGCACGCGCTGGACGTGAGCGAGACGAACCTGCCCCTCAAGGGCGTGCGCACGATCGCGCGGAGCGGCTTCATGGCCCGGGCCACCGATCTCGTCCTCACCCGCTGCCGGGTCGGGCCGAAAGGTATGGCCCTGCTCGCGGGCACCGCGGCCCCGCACCTGCGCAAACTTGCGCTGGGCGAAACCGGGCTCGGAGCGGAGGGCGTGCTCGCACTTTGCGACGCCCCCTGGGCGG
>JBJSXS010000472.1:0-3360 GCA_046086545.1 Gemmata sp. | reverse complement strand
GATGAGGGTGACTCCGTTGAGCCGCACCTGCGCGCGGCAGATGTGCCCGTAGTGCGCCCCGGTGTACTTGCGGTCGTCGAACTCCACGTCGATCATCGTCGCGCCGTCGAACCTGATCTTCACCTCCACCACGCTGTTCCTGGTGGGGATGTCCAGCCCGTGGACCGCGGCGTGCGCCTTGACCACGCCCTTGCCGTCCGCGGTGGGCACGTCCTTGTCACGGGTCTGCGTGCCCTTGAGGGCGCCCGCCTCGAACGCGAACGTCGGCACCACCTTGTGCCACTCCTTCGCGGGCTTGTCGGACCCGAAGTCGTCGGCGAACAACAATTCCTTCTTCACCGCGAGGGGCTTCTCGGGAACCGGGTCCGCGGCCGGCGCGAGCGCCGCGCTCGCGCCGGCGAGTACCAACAGCAGCAGGAATCGTTTCATGGCCCTCTCGGTTCGGGTTGCGTGCGGGCTGACAGGCGGGACGCTCGTTTTACGGCGTCGTCACTTTCAGGTCCGCGACCTTGCCGGCGAACGGCTTGCCCTTCGAATAGTTCGCGACCGGCTGGCCGCTGTCGTGACCCAGGCAGAAGGCCTCCGCGGGTTGGCGCGGGATCAGGCCCGGCGCTTTGCCCTTCACGGCCGCTTGCTCACCGACCGTGAGCGTCACGCCGCCGTCCTTGTCGAGGCGCGCGGTGATCAGCACCGCGCCGTTTATCGGCTCCGAGCGGACCTCGGTGAGCGCGTCTTGCTGTCCGGTGCGGACCGCGAACGTCACGCGCCCGTCCCTGATGTGAAGCGCGTAGCCGGCCGCGCTCCCGCCGTGTGCGAGGATGACCGTGTCGCGCAGGTCCGTTTCGACCCGGCACGAGATGGTGAACCCCTTGTTGCCGACCTGCGGGGCCGACGCGCTCGGCACGGTGTCGCCGGGCTTCAGCTGGTCCAGCGCCGCGGGCTTACCGGCGTCCTTCCCCTTTGGCGCGTCGTCGGTCGGGTACAGCGGTTTCGGGTTGTCAACGGCCCCCGCGGGGCGGCGGGACCTGGGTGCCTTGCCGCCGATCTCGGCGTCCATTTTGGCGGCGAGCGCCTTCAGCTTCTCGACGACCCCGGGGTTCTTGTCGGCGACGCTGGTCGTTTCGCCGATGTCGGTGTCCAGGTTGTAGAGCCGCGGGTTCGTCTTCGCGGCCTCGGCGGTGGTCTTGTCGAAGGCGTCGACCTGCGGGGCGACGGCGAGCTTCCACGGCCCCTGCCGCACCGCTTGCAGGTTGTACCCGGAGAAGTAGTAGTGCGCCTCGCGCGGCGAATCCTTGCTCTCGCCGAACAGCACCGGGGACAGGTCGCGCCCGTCGATCACCGGTTCCGCAGGGAGCGTGCCGCCCGCGACCGAAACGCAGGTCGGCAGCAAGTCGATGGTGCCCGCGACCGCATCGCTCGTGCTCTTCGGCGCGATCTTTCCGGGCCACCACGCGAGCGTCGGCACGCGCACGCCGCCCTCCCACGTGCTGCCCTTCCCGCCGCGCAGCGGCTTCGCGCTGCCGCCGTCCGCGCCCTTGACGAGCCACGGGCCGTTGTCGCTGGTGAAGACCACCAGCGTCCTCTCTTCGAGCTTGAGCGCGCGGAGCGTGTCGAGCACCTGACCGACGCTCCAGTCCACCTCTTCGACCCAGTCGCCGAACCGCCCGTTCGCGGACTTGCCGCGGAACCGCTCGCCCGCGTGAATCGGGGTGTGAACGGCGTTGTGCGGCAGGTACAGGAAGAACGGCCGGTCCTTGTTCGCCTTGATGAACCCGACGGCCTCCGCGGCGTACTTCTCGACGATGAGGCTCTGCTTCTCGTCGGTGAGCAGCTCGGCGACCTTGTCGTCGCGGACCAGCGGCACCACGCGCTCGCCGGTCTCTTTCGACCTGCGCTGCATGTCGTTCGAGTAGGGGATGCCGAGGTAGTGGTCGAACCCCTGCCGGGTCGGAAGGAACTCGGGCTGGTCGCCGAGGTGCCACTTGCCCACGCACTGCGTCGCGTACCCGAGCTCCTTGAGCCGCTCGGCGACGGTGAACTCCTTCGGATGAAGCCCTTGCGGGCCGGCCGGGAAGTACACGCCGGGGACCGACACGCGCGCCCCGTAGCACCCGGTCATGAGCTGCGCCCGCGACACCGAGCACACCGGGGCCGCGTAGAAGCTGGTGAGCGCCATGCCCTCCGCGGCCATCCGGTCGAGGTTCGGGGTCTTCTGCTTGGTCGCGCCGAACGGCCCGATGTCGGCGTACCCCAGGTCGTCAACGAAGATGATGACGACGTTCGGCTTCGGGGCGTCCGCGGCGCGCCCCTGAGCGGCGAGGAGCGCGAGGACGGCCGCGGTCAGGAGGGTGCGGTTCATCGGTGCTGCAACCGGGTGCGCGTGGCGGGATGGGCTTTGACTTTCCCACCGCGTGCGGCTACCGTCAAGCCGCAATCCACGAATCACGCCCTCCGCTCTCCCGTGCACGCGAAACATGCGCTTCATGTCGAACCTGTTCACCCGTCTGCGCCGCGCGCCGGCGCTGCTTGCCGTGGCCCTGCTGCACCCGGCCCCGGCGCGGGCTGCGCCGCCGCACGTGGTTCTCATAATGGCCGACGATCTGGGCTGGATGGACCTGCGCTGTCAGGGGAACGAGCGGCTGAACACGCCGCGGCTCGACGCGCTGGCTCAGCACGGGGTCCGCTTCACAAGCGCCTACGCCGCGTCGCCCGTGTGTTCGCCGACGCGCGGCGCGCTCATCACCGGGCTGGCCCCGGCGCGGCTCCGCATCACCCAGCACGGGCGGGACGGGCCGGCGTTCTGGCCCAAGGACCGGAGGCTCCAGCCGCCCGCCGCGGAGCACGTGCTGCCGCTCAAGGCGGTCACGCTCGCGGAGCGCCTCAAGGAGGCCGGCTACGCCACCGGGTTCTTCGGCAAGTGGCACCTGTCGGGTGACCCGGACCCCAAAGACCCGCTCGCGGGCGGCCCGGACTTCTGGCCCGAGCGCCAGGGGTTCGACGTGAACGTCGGCGGCTGCGGACTCGGCGGGCCGCCAACGCACTTCGACCCGTACCGGGTTCCCGCGCTCAAGCCGCGAAAGCAGGGCGAGTACCTGGACGACCGGCTCGCGGACGAGACCGTCGCGTTCATGCGGGCGCACCACAAGCAGCCGATGTTCGTCTGCCTGTGGCCGTACAACGTGCATTACCCGTTCGAGGCGCCCGCGGAGTTGGTGGCGAAGTACAAGGGCAAGGAAGGGCCGGGCCTCAAGAACGCCACCTACGCCGCGCAGGTCGAGGCGATGGACCGCGCGCTCGGGGCGGTACTCGACGAGATCGACCGGCTGGGCGTTGCGGACAGCACGCTCGTCGTCTTCACGA
>JBJSXS010000471.1:0-3743 GCA_046086545.1 Gemmata sp. | reverse complement strand
GTGTGGGCGCGGGCCCTCTCCTTATCTGCGCGCGTTGCTACAATCACAGTGCCCTTTACCGCCTGTGGAACGCGTATGGCCGATGCACCAACACCGACCGCCCTCAAACGCGAGGGCGGGCTGCTGAAGATCGACTGGAGCGACGGGTTCAGCACCACGGTGTCGTGGGACACGCTGCGCAAGAAATGCCCGTGCGCGTCATGCGTCGAGGAGCGCGCGAAACCGGTCGACCCGTTTCGCGTTCTGTCGCCCCAAGAGGCCGCGGCAGGGGCCCCGGCCCCCGTCGCGATGAACCCGGTCGGGCGCTACGCGTACCAGATCAGGTGGAACGACGGGCACGACACCGGCATCTACCCGCTCACGCTGTTGCGCGAACTCGGAGACAAAGTATGAACCCCCAGATGCCGCCGAAGGTCTCGCTGCCCGGCGTCAAGCAAGTGATCGCGGTCGCAAGCGGTAAGGGCGGCGTGGGCAAGTCCACCGTCGCCGCTAATCTCGCAACGGCGCTCCACATGTCCGGCAGTTCCGTCGGGCTGATGGACGCGGACATCTACGGCCCGTCGGTGCCGATCATGTTCGGCCTCGGCACCGTGGACCCGAAAACCACACCGTTTCCAATCGAAAAGTACGGCATCACGCTGATGAGCATGGGGTTCCTGGTCAGCGTGGAACAGGCCGTCATCTGGCGCGGCCCGAAGGTCGCACAGGCGGTGCAGTCGTTCCTAACGCAGATTGACTGGGGCCAGCTCGATTATTTGATTATTGACCTGCCGCCGGGCACCGGGGACGCACAGCTCACGCTGAGTCAGAGCGCTCCGCTCACGGGCGCGGTCGTCGTGACCACGCCGGGCGAAGTGAGCCTCATCGACGCGCGAAAGGGCGTGAAGATGTTCGGCGAGGTCCGCGTGCCGGTGCTCGGCATCGTCGAGAACATGAGCTATTTCGAGGACGCGAGCGGCACGAAAACGCCCATCTTCGGCGTCGGCGGCGGGGCGAAACTCGCACAGGAGAGCAGCGTGCCGTTCCTCGGTGAAATTCCGATCGACCCGCGTGTCGCGCAGTGCGGAGATCAGGGCGAGCCGCTGGTGCGCAAACACCCGGATTCGGCGGTTGCGCGTGCCTACATGACACTCGCGAAGACGGTTGCGGACGTCGCGGCCAAGCCCGCCGCCGCCGCGCTCCCGCTCCTGCAACTCTAAATACGCAAGGCGACTGGTGCGTAGGCTCGGGCCCGCTACTCAGCACGCGGTCGCCGTGATGCTCAGGGGCGGGGCTGTCACGCGCAGGCGCGAAGGGCCGCAATCGAAATTGTCGCCACGTTTCCCGGTTCAGCGCGAGTTAACCAGCCCCTTCTAGCTCGTAGAGGCCTGTCGTTGTGTCGATCGACACGGCAACTGACATCGAAAGTACAGGGGCGAAGAGTACCCTGTGTTTCGAGTCAGGGGTTGATCGTTGGGGACACGCATCGGTGCTTGATAGGTATGGTCGGGTGAGATACCCTCTATCCATTTATTGAGGGTTCGCAATGTCCGCGACGAATCCCATCCCTCAGTGGCTGCTGTTGCCGCTGCCTGCCAACGCGAACAGCGATACCACGCTGATCGCGGAGATAGAGCAGCACGCCACCGATCTGCCCGGCGGGCTGTCGAAACTTCGTACGGAACTCGACGGTCTCCGCACGCTGTCGTCCTACGAACCGGCAGTGAACTCAGCCAACAAACTGCTCTGGCCGCAGCTCGAATCCATCCTCTGCAACCCGAATTTGGACGTCCGGCTCGAGCTCGCGTATTACGCTCGAGATCACATGCCCGCGCGCGCGTGCGCCCGCGTGCTGCGGCGGCTTGCGAATGACCCGAGCAGGGCGGTCCGCCGCTTCGTAACGCGGGCGGTTAGCACGACGCTTATCCAAGAGGTGGCGCTCCCAGCCGAGAAAGATGGCAAGTGGGACCCGTCCGGCTGGCTGCTCAACGAAGACAAGAAGAGGATCAACCGGCACGTAGGCAGCGCGCGCGATCAAGAGAGGAACGGCGTGCCTGTCCTCAGGTGCCTGGCCGATGTTCGCAAGTTGCTGAACATAAAGTCGCCCGAGCAACTCGGGTTCTTCCTACTCGCGAGCGACGAGAAGGGCGGTCCGTACACCACGCACAAGATTCCGAAGCGCGACGGCACCGAACGCAACATCTCTGCGCCCAAAAAACAACTGAAGTGGGTGCAGAAGCAGATTCTAAGGCACATCCTGAGCAAGGTGCCCCCGCACGCCGCGGCGCACGGGTTCGTCAACGGGCGCTCCACGGTCAGCAACGCGACCCCGCACGTGGGGGCCGAACTGGTGGTGAAGTTCGACCTCGAGGACTTCTTCCCGACGGTCCACTACTTCCGCGTGATGGGGCTGTTCGCCAGCCTCGGGTACTCGGTCGACAACTGCATGTTCGGAACCGACGACGAGTCGGAGAAGGTCGCGCCGGTTCTCGCGCGGCTGTGCTGCTACACCCCGGACCCGACCTACTGGGGCACCGCGACGCTGCCGCAAGGCGCGCCGACCTCGCCCGCAGTATCCAACCTCGTGTGCCGGCGTCTCGACGCACGGCTCGCGGGGTTAGCGAAAGCGAACAAGGGCACCTACACCCGGTACGCCGACGACCTAACGTTCTCGTTCCCCAAAGCCGAGGGGATGAACCTCGGGCGGTTCCGCTGGTGGGTCGATCAGGTGTGCCAACAGGAAGGGTTCGTCGTCAACCAGCAGAAGTTCCGCGTGATCCGCGACTCGCAGCGGCAGGTGGTTACGGGCATCGTGGTGAACGAGGCGGTGCGTGTGCCGCGAGAGTTGCGGCGTGAGCTGCGCGCCATCCTCCACAATTGCGAAAAGAACGGCCTGAAAGCCGAAGCGAAGAAGTGGGCCGCGGCGGTGAAAAAGCACGACCCGGTACTCAAATGTAAGGTCAGGCCGGAGAAGTTCGCGGGCCACCTGCGCGGCATCGCGGCGTACCTCAACATGGTTCAGCCCGAACACGGCGGGCCGCTGCTGCGTCGGGTCAACGAGCTGCTCGGCGCCGCGGCCGACGACGGCGCCGATGCGAGCGACGCCGAGAAAGGCGGTGGCGAATGAACCCCAACGACGACGTAGACGACGGTCCCGTCACGCCCGAGCCGGACGAAGCGGAACGGCAACCGTCGGCGTGGGCCATCGTCGAGCTCGAAGCGCTCGCCAAGAAGAACCCGACCAAGCAGCGATCACTCGCGGCGTGGAAGCTCGTCACGGCCGCTGCCGTGAACCCCGACTCGCACGTGGTACTCGACTTCGCATGCGAGCACGAGCTGGTACTGCCGTGCGAACAGACCGATAGCGCCGCCGTCAACCTCACCTGGACGAACCCCATCGACGGGTCACAGATGGTCTGGATCCCGCCGGGCAAGTTCCCGTGCGGAAACACCGGCGCGGCCACGTTCCTCGCCGGGTTCTCGCTCTCGCGCTGGCCGGTCACCAACGAGCAGTACGCCCGGTTCATCAGCGAGAGCGGTTACGCACCGGACCCGATGCACATCAATTCCGAGACGTACCTCGCCAACTGGAGGAATAACGGCCCGCCGAAGGGCAAGGAGCGTCACCCCGTCACCTACGTGTCGCTGTTCGACGCGCTGGCGTACTGCCGATGGGCGGGCCAGAACCTGCCGACTGAGTGGATGTGGGAGAAGGCCGCGCGCAGCCCGGACGGGCGCGTGTACCCTTGGGGCGGGCCGGAGCC
>JBJSXS010000470.1:0-4840 GCA_046086545.1 Gemmata sp. | reverse complement strand
CTGCTCTCGCCCGAGGTCGCCGGAGCGTTGCTCAACAACGACCCGATCAAGGAGCTGTTTTGATCCTACTCTGGGTGAAAGCCATCATGCGCGGAATCATCGTGCGTTTCGTGTTGCCGTTACTGCTTGCCGCACATCTGGTGTGGGGCGGTTTGGCTCATGCGCAGGAGGCCAATCCGCGCACCGTAAAAGCAACCGATCCGTCCCTCAAAAAAGAAATCGAGTACCTCGTGTTCGACCTGGGCAAGGGGGTTGACCTCAAGTTGGTGAAAATTGCAGCCAAGGGGAAGACCTTCACGATCGGCACGACCAAGGAGCAGCAGGAGAAGGTCGTTCGGGATTACTTCGACAACAAAAAGCCCAACGTACTCGACAACGAGGAGGCGGCCTCGATCACGCTGACCGACGATTACTACATCGGCCAGTTCGAGGTGGCCCGCGCTCAGTTCCGACGGTTCGTCGAGGAGGCGAAGTACGTCACCGACGCCGAGATGCTGGAAGGTGGATACGGCTACAACGAAGAAGCGAATAAGTTTGAAGGCCGGGACAAGAAATACACCTGGCAGAACACGGGCGTCAGCAGCGCCGGCGAGCGGCACCCGGTTACGAATGTCAGCCGCAACGACGCCCGCAAGTTCTGCGAATGGCTGACGAAGAAGTGCGACGGCAAGGTCAAGCTGCGCGAGGTCCGCCTGCCGGGCGAGGCGGAGTGGGAATTCGCCTGTCGCGCGGGGAGCGCCGGGCGTTTCTGTTGCGGCGACGACGACGAGCGGTTGGCGGAGTTCGCCAACATCACCGACGCCACCTGGAAGGAGAAATTAGGGGGCCCCAACGCAAAAGCGATCAAGGCCAGCGACGGGTACGCCTTCGCGGCCCCCGTCGGTCAGTTCAAGCCAAACAACTTCGGCGTCTACGACATGCACGGCAACGTCTGGGAGTGGTGCGACGATTACTACGGGAAGTACTCCGCGCTGCCCAAGGAACGGAACGCCCTCCAGACCAAGAACCAGGGCGAGGGGCGCCCAGTGCTGCGCGGCGGTTCGTGGGGCGTCTCGCCGGTCGCGTGCCGCAGCGCCAACCGCTACCTCGTCGGCGCCGGCCCGAGCCGGTACGGGGCGGCCGGGTTCCGCATCGTGGCCGTGCCGTGAGGGCAGGTGTCGCCTCAACAATCACTGATGGCTTCCGAACTCTCTCAGGGAAATCCGATGCGTTTCGTCGTTCTGACTCTTGCCGCACTCGCGACTGGCTCAACGTTGTACGCCGGTGACACCTGGCCGCAGTTCCGGGGGCCCGATGCCAATGGCTATTCCGACGCGAAGAAGCTTCCCCTCGTCTGGAGCGCCGACAAAGGGGTCGTCTGGAAAACGCCCATTCATGATCGCGGGTGGTCCTCGCCGGTTGTTTGGAAGGATCAGATCTGGCTGACCACCGCCGCCGCCGACGGCAAGAAGCTCTATGCACTGTGCGTGAACCGAGACTCCGGGAAGGTGGTTCACGACATCCACGTCTTCGATGTGGAAAAGCCCGACAAAATCGCTGCCGTGAACAGTTACGCCTCGCCGACCGGAGCCATCGAGGAGGGGCGCGTGTACGTCCACTTCGGTACTTACGGCACGGCTTGCCTGGACACGGCCAACGGCAAGATTCTCTGGACGCGACGCGATCTGAACTGCGATCACCACGAGGGGGCTGGGAGTTCCGTAACCCTGGTCGATAATCTGCTGGTCTTCAACGTCGATGGCCGGGATGTCCAGTATGTGGTTGCCCTCGATAAAGCCACGGGCAAAACCGTGTGGAAGACCGACCGCTCCGTCAACTTCAAAAACGTCACACCGGATCTTCGCAAGTGCTACTCGACCCCGATCGTCGCCAAGAACGGCGACCAGCGGCAATTGATCAGCGTCGGCCCGCGTGCCACGATGGGCTACGACATCCCCACCGGAAAAGAGATCTGGAAAGTAACTTATGGCGGCTGGTCGATCGCTCCGCGGCCCATTTATCGCGATGGCATCCTGTACATGATCAGTGCCTACATCAATCCCGAACTTTGGGCCGTTCGCACGGACGGAAAGGGTGACGTCACGTCCACTCACATTCTGTGGAAGAACAGCAAGGGCATGCCCTCGCGACCCTCCCCGATCCTGGTCGGCGATCTGCTTTATGTCGTCAGTTCGGAGGGAGTGGTCTCGTGCCTTGAAGCCAAAACGGGCGAGTTGGTCTGGAAGGAGCGCTTGGGTAGTAAGTTCTCCGCCTCCCCGATCCATGTTGCGGCGCGGATCTATTTCTTTGACGAGTCGTCGGTCACCAGCGTAATCGAGCCGGGTCGCCAGTTCGAACTTATGGCCAAGAATAAGCTCGATGGCGAAGAAATGATGGCCACACCCGCCGTCGTCGGCAACTCACTGATCATCCGCACGGCCAAACATCTCTACCGCATTGATCAGTGAGTGTTTGTGATGCTCTAACTTTTCCCGGTTGGTGATTGCGATTACGCAACGCGAACCGGTCCG
Source organism: Gemmata sp. (assembly GCA_046086545.1). Taxonomy (GTDB): domain Bacteria; phylum Planctomycetota; class Planctomycetia; order Gemmatales; family Gemmataceae; genus Gemmata. Next base: position 2,330 of record JBJSXS010000470.1, on the reverse strand, counting down.
CTTTCACCGAGGATAGGAACAAAGACAATGAACCGGCTTCTGCCTCCTCGCACGGTATTGTCTTGCCTCGGTGCCGGAGTTGCCCTGATTGCCGCACTGCTGGCGTCTCGCACGCCCACCGCGGTTTCTGCCGATGGCGCTGACGACCTCACGCAATCGTATGCCAAGCAGATTCAACCGTTGCTCGTCAAGACGTGCGGGAAGTGCCATGGAACGATGCCGAAGGGCAACGATCTCGATCTCACGAACTTCACCACAGCCAAGGCTATCCTCGCCAAGCCCAGGGTTCTCGCCGACATCGCTGAGCGGTTGAGCGCCGGGGACATGCCCCCCAAGGACGCACCGCAACCGAGTGAGGCCGAGCGAAAACAACTGCTGGATTGGATCAAGGCGGCGCTCGATGCGGAGGCGGCCGCGCGGGCCGGCGACCCCGGGCCCGTGACGCTGCGCCGGCTGAGCAACGCCGAGTACGACAACGCGATCCGCGATCTCACCAGCGTGGACATGCGGCCGACCCGGGCCCGCGAGTTTCCTGCCGACAGCGTCGGCGGGGAGGGGTTCGCCAACGTCGGTGAGGCGATGCCGGTGACACCGGGCCTGGTGGAGCGCTACCATCAGGCCGCCCGCGACGTCGCCGCGCGGGCCGTGCTTCTCCCCAAGGGCTTCCGTTTCTCGCCTTCCCCTGACCGCCCGGATTGGGCCGAGGAGGCACTCAAGTCGCTTCGCAGCTTCCACGCTCGTCATGCTGGACCCAACGGGGAGCCGCCGCTCGCAGCGCATCTCGCGGCGACGCTGAAACACCGCGATCGGCTCACCCGCGACGGTGCGTCCGCGAGCGCCGCGGTTGCCGCCGAGGAAAAACTCAACGCCACATACCTCGCCGCACTCTGGGCGGGGCTCAACAGCAAGACGGCCTCGCCGCTACTCGACCCCGTTCGCGAAAAGTGGCGAGCGGCCACCAAAGACCCGGCACCGGTCCTGGCGGCGATCAAAGCCACGCAGGACCAACTGTTTCTGGGCCACTACAAGAAGAATGCGGCCCTCGCGGTTGGCAACGGCTTTCCCGCATGGGAGGAGCTGCGCCGTGTGGTCGCCACGGAGCGGGTCGAGGGGGCCGCCCGCGAACCGCTCTTCCGGCTGGTTGCGTTGCCGGCCCAGCCCGACACCTATGTGGTCTGGGATCGGCTGCGGTTGGAAGGGGGCGACGGGCCGCCGCTGGTGTTTGCGGAGCACCCCGAATTGCGAACCGCGGTCGAGGCGGCGTCCGGACTCAAGTTCGGCCAGCACCCGAAGGATCGGCCGGTGCCAAAGTCGGCTCTGGTCACGGCGGCCGGTGCCGAGGTCGTCATCGATCTGAAGAAATTACCCGCGCCGCTGCAGAAGGCGCTCACGTTGCCGCGGTTCCTTTGCGCCGATGTGAGCCTCGCCGACGGCAGTCCGGTAACGGCCTCCGTTCAAGCGTTTCTGATCGCTGCCACGGGCGGGGGCGGCAACCTGGCCGAGCCGGTCGCTAAGGCGACGGCGGGCGACCCGCGGGCCGCTCAGATCGTCCATCCGCGCGTCGCCGCCGAGCAAGCCAAGCCGGCTGCGGAGTTTCGCGCTCTCTTTCCGCCTGCGGTCCTCTTCGAGCCGATCATCCCTCGCGACGCCCAGGGGAGCGTCTTCTTGTACCGCCGCGAGGACGAGCCGTTGCGTCGGCTCCTGCTCGACGACGCGGGCCGGGCGGAGATCGACCGGCTGTGGAGCGAACTGGAGTTTGTGAGCGAGCAAGCGCTCGCCACCCCGATCGCGTATGAGGGACTCGTGCAGTATTACCGCAAGCCGAACGACGGCGCGAGGATCATGTTCTTCTACATCCAGAAGTTCGAGGAGCGGATCAAACGGGAGGAGAAGGCCTTCCTCGCGGATCAGATCGCGGCAGAGCCGGGGCACCTCGAGGCGCTGCTCGCCTTCGCCGCTCGAGCCTGGCGCCGGCCCCTCACCGCCGACGAACGCAAGGCCGTTCTCGCGGCCTACCACGCCGACCGGAAAGACGGCATCAAACACGACCCGGCGTTCCGCTCCGCGCTCGCGCGAGTCCTGTCGTCGCCGTGGTTTTTGTACCGCGTCGAACAGCCGGCCGCTGGGCCGCGCTGGGGGCCGGTGTCGGGCGACGAACTGGCGACGCGGCTGAGCTTCCTGCTTTGGGCGTCGATCCCCGACGACGAGTTGCGGGCGAATGCGGCGAAGCTCCACGAGCTCGCAGTCATGGAGGAGCAGTTGCGCCGGATGCTGAAAGACGGCCGGATGCGCGGCATGGCCGAGGAGTTCGGCGCGCGCTGGCTCGGGGT
>JBJSXS010000469.1:0-5737 GCA_046086545.1 Gemmata sp. | reverse complement strand
CGCGCTCCGCCGCGAGTCGCGGCCGCGTCAGTCGTCCTTCTTCTTGTTGGACTTCTTGTCCGCCGCTGCGCCTTCGGCCGCGGTGGTCGTGCCGGCGCCCGCGGAGAGGGCTACCTCGGGGCCGCGCGCGCCCACGTCCTTCGGGTACTTCTTGCGCAACTCCTCGATGATCTCCTTCGTGCGCGCGCCTTCGATGGTCTTGTTCTTGATGAGCTCGTCGCGAATGCTGACCAGCTCGGCCTTGTGCTTCAGCAGGATCGCGGCAGCGCGGGCCTGGCACTCCACGATAATCGTGTTCACCTGCCGGTCGATGGCCTCGGCCATGCTGCCCGACAGCACCTGCCGGTCGCCCTTGTGGTCGCGGAACGACCGCAAGGGGGCCGCGAGGTTCGACATGCCCAGCACTTCCACCATGTACTCCGCGAACAGCGACGCGCGCGCCAGGTCCGACTTCGGGTCGCCCCACCCGCTGGCGCCGGTGGACACGTCGCCGATCAGCAGCCGCTCGGCCTCGATCGCGCCGTAGAGGACCGTGATCTCGTCGAGCAGTTCGTTGCGGCTGGAGCCGATCCGGTTCTTCTCCTGCTTGAACTGGGTGAAGAACGGCGCCCACGGCATGTCGCTCTGGATCGTCACCTTCTCGGGCTGCTGGTGGTGCGGGCAGAAGATCGACACGAGGAAGTGCCCGGCCTAGTGCGTCGCCACCACCGGGACGTCCTTCTCGTGGACCTCGCGCTTCTCGTCGAACTCCGTCATCGCCCTTTCGATGAGCTTCGGGGTCGTGTCGCCGGTGACGCCCTCGCGCATCCGGAGCCGCGCCACCGAGCGGCACAGCGCGTTCAGGTGGTCGCCGCTGAACGGGGTGCCGGTCGCGGTCATGTACCGGCTGCCGGTCCGGTTGATCGCGTGCTCCAGCGCCTCGTCGGAGAACTTCAGCTTCATCTTCTTGTCGTAGATCTGGAAGATCGCCTTGCGGTCGTCGTCGTCGGGGTACGGGATGTGGATGTGGAACTCGAACCGGCCCGGCCGCAGGAGCGCGGGGTCGAGCGACTCCACGAAGTTCGTGGTGCCCACCACGAACACCAGCTCGTCCTTGTGGAACCCGTCCATTTCGGTGAGCAGTTGGTTCACCATCGAGTGCTCGACGCCGCTGCCGGTGTAGGTGCCGCGCGCGGTGGCGAACGAGTCGAGTTCGTCGAACACGATGATCGACGGCGCGCTCTGGCGCGCCTTGTGGAAGATCTGGCGGAGGTTCTCTTCCGACTCGCCGACCCACTTCGACTTCAGCTCCGGCCCGCTCACGATGGTGATGGCGGCCCCGATGCTGGCGGCGATGGCCTTGGCGAAGTAGGTCTTCCCGGTGCCGGGCGGGCCCCACAAGATCATGCCGCGCGGGATCAGCTCCTCCAGGCGCGACACCTCGTCCAGGTCGGTCGCCTTGTCGCGCTTGCCGAGCGTGTCGAGGATTTCGCTCTTGAGCTTCGCCTTCACCTTCGCGTAGCCGCCGATGTCGTTGTCGAGATCGACGCTCGGAATCTCCATCGCGCCCGACAGCGTCGCCTGGCGCAGTTGCCCGTACGCGCGCTTCGGGTCCGCTGGGTAGTCCTCGCCTTCGAGCGTGGCGAGCAGCCGGCGGAGCCGCACCGCGTTCACACCGGAGACGTGCTTGTAGAGCTGCCACGGGGAGAAGTCCTTGCCGAACTTGCGCGCCTCTCTCTGCGTGACGAGGTGCCGCAACCGGTTCCGCGAGATGCCCAGGATGCTGAGCCAGTGCGGGAACAGGTTCTCAATCACCTTGGGCAGCGGGAACGACGGGTCTTTGAACCCGAGCCAGACGAGTTCGGGGTTCTCGTACAGCAGCGGGATGACCTCGCGCGCCTCGCCCGTCAGTCCGCCCTGGCTGGTGGTCAGCAGGTCGAGGTGCGGGAGCACGACGACGCGGCGCTCGGTGGCCCCGCGGACCGCGTCGCGCAGCTGCGCGATCATGGTGCCGATGAGGCCCATCGGCAACGCGCCCTGTTGCGGGTCCCGCTGGCGCCCGTCGAGGTAAACGCACTGGAGCTTGGACTGGCGCAGCCGATCGCGGATGTTAATGAACAGGCACGGCGCCAGCTCCTTGTCGCACTCGATCAGCGTCGGCAGCCCGCGGTTGAGCTTGCTGGCGACCTCCGCGAGTTCCTGGCTGTAGGCCGCCTCCACCGCCTCCCCGGGTGTGAGGTTGGTGGGCAGGTCTTTTTCGGTGATCGTGATGCTCATGTGCGTATTTTTCAGTCGTCGGTGACCAGTTCTCGGTACAAGTTCGAGCGACCGCCGTCAGTGGTGCGCGCTTATCGGTTTTCAGACTGAGAACTGATAACTGACCACTGAAAACTGTTCAAACCTCCACTTTGATCGTGAGCGAGCCGCTCTCGGCGTCCTCGGCCACTTCCTTCACGGTGCCCATCTGCTGGGCCTTCTGTTTGAGCGCCTCGCGGGTCACCTTGTTTACCACTTCGCTGATCTCGGGCTGAATCTCTTGCAGGTGCTTCTCCAGCGCCTCGGTGGCCTTCGTCTGGAGCTTCGTTTGCTCCTGTTCGAACTTCTTCTCCAGGTCCGACTTCAGCTGCTCCTTGACCTTCTCGCGCAGGATCTTCTCGTTGGGCCCGACGTCGTTGAAGCCGGTGGCCTCGCGCTTCGCCTCCTGTTCCACCTTCTGCTCGGTCTCGGCCTTTACCGTGACTTCGCCGGTGCAGGGGTCGATCTTGACCGTCAGGTCGCCGTCCTTTCGCAGCATCGTGCCGTCTGCTTGTTCGTTGAAGCCGCGCTTCTTCAACTCTTCCCTGAGCAGCGTGGCCATGTCTTCGGGCGGAAGGATTTCGAGGATTTCCAGGTCCGTGCATATCTCGTCCCCGGCCTTCAGGTTGCGGCTCTCGGATTCCTTGACCGTGATGCGGTACGCGCGGCTCATCGTGTTCTCCGGGGAGTAAGAGTCGGTCGGGGTCAGGAGCCAGCTTAGCAGAGGAACGGGTCAGCCGGGGCTGCCTTCGGTGTTTTCGCCGTCTGGTCCGGCAGCACCGCCCGGCCGGCGGAGCGGCTCGAGCATTTCGACCGCGGCCCGCGCTCGCGCCGCCACGCGGTCGCCGTTCGCGGCCTCCCACTCGGCTTTCCACAACTGGCTCGCCTGATAGCCCTCGTCGTAGTACCCGACGTACCGGGCGCGGTCCTGCCAGGCCGCTAGCGTTTCCATCTGCCGCGGGACCGCGAGTGCGGCCCGCTGCGTTTCGAGCCGGTCGGCGAGGCGCGGCGGGCCGCTCCCTTGAAGGCCGCCGGTCCAGAACGCCGGCGTCAGATCGGACTGCAAAACCTGCGCGTTGGTTCGCATCACGAACCTTGCGAGGTCCGTGCGGCGCGCGGCTTCCGCGGCTCTCAGAAGGTCGCGGAGGGCGACAAACTCGGCCTGGCCTCGCTGCCGCATCCGGTTCCAGTCACCGAGTTGCCCTTTGCCGCGCTCGGACCGCACCCAGCGGTGCGTCAGGTACGTTTGCAGGCACTCCAAAAGCACCGCGCGCGGCCCGGTACACAGCGGGGTGAAGTCCGGCGGCTGCGGCTTCGCGGTCTCGGGTTCCGCGGCGTCACCGGGTGCGAGCAGCCAGCAGAACGGGTTCCGCGCGAAACAGTCCTTCCGCCGCAGCGTCGCGAGCACGTCGGGGTCCGACCGCGTCGCGTCGAAGGCCAGCGCGAAGAACAGTTCGTCGGCCGGCGTGAGCGCGTGCGGGGCCGCGTCCCACGCGACCTTCGACTCGTGTACCTTCTCGGCAGTAAGCCACAAGAGGAAGTCGAGAACCGGCCGCGAGAACTCCAGCGTGCGCTCGTCCAGCGGGATGCGGTCCCAGACGCGCCCGCCGGCGGGTTGGCCGTTGCGCAGGTACTTGTCGTTCCGCCACCCGCCGGCGCGAGTGAGGAACAGCACCGTCGCTTTGCTCAGGGTGTCTTTCACCAACTCGACAGCCCCGCCGCTGATGCTCTCGGGCTTGGTGGTCGCGGTACGGACGAGCTGCAACCCCTGGTCGGCCGGGAAATGCCCGACGAGGAACCGCAGGATGCGGAGCAGGTTGAACTCGAACTTCGTCACCTGCCGCGGCCCGTCCGGTTCAGGCGGTAGCGTGCGAGGCTGTTCCGCGCCTTTCGGCATCGCTGCGTTCCTACTCCGGTGGTCGGGACGGAGGCGCTACGGCGGGCAGTGGCTTCTTGCGTCTCCAGCCCTTCCACAAGCCTACAGCATTCGCGGCCGGAAAGCCATTGACGCTGATCTCGCGGCCGACGACGCGAATCTCCAGCGTGTTGCGCTTCCGCCACTGCGCGTCGTAACTGTACCGCGGGGTGAGGAAGTGGATGCGCTGGTTGGTGGACCCGATCCACCGGCGCTCCGTGTCCGGCAGTTCGCGCAGGTACGGTCCGTCGACGAGAATGTCGGTCAGCGCGATCAGCTCCAGCACCGCGGGGTCGGCCTGGGTCTGGTGCTGTTCGAGCGTGAACCCGGTGAACGTCACAACCGACAGCCCGAGTCCGCGCGCCGCTTTCGCGAGTGCCGCCGCTGCAACCGGGTGCGCCGTGGGTTCGCCGCCGAGCAGGGTGATGCCCTCGATGCCGCTTTCGTCCCGCGCCTGCTGAACCCGAGTGACCATTTCCGACAGCGCTTTGGTCTCGCCGCCCTTGAACGGGATGAACTCCGGGTTGCAGCACCCGGGGCACCGCAGCGGGCACCCCTGGAACCACAGCGCGAACCGCTTCCCAGGCCCTTCGGCCTCGGTGCAGGGCACCACTTGCGCGATCTGCATCGTCAGTTCGTCACCCACTCCCGCCCCACTGTATTCGCTGTTAACAATTCGCGCAGCCGTAAGCAGCTATTGGCTGAAGGGCACAACGCATTATACCCGCGCGGGGAGGCGCACGACGCCCGATTTGTCCGCCCCGCGCTCAACCAAAATGGTACGATCCACGAACTTGCGCACGGTTTCCATGTTGGTTGTGGTGTGGCGCGTGATTTCACTGACTCGGTACTCGCTGGCGTCGTCGCTGAACGCCAGCGGGAGCAGCAGTTGATCGGCCGAATGTGGGTCGACCGGGCAGCGCGAGTCGCGGAACGCGATGGCCTCGTCGGCGGCGTCGTCCGCTACACGTTCCGACGGCTTCCCGCGCTCACCCAGCCCAAAGAAGAGTGGCGGGATGGGTGCCTGGCTGAAGATCACCGCGGCAACGCTCCCGGGGTTCGCGGCCTGCCACTCTTCCACTGGTATGTGCGGCTCCACGCCTTCAGATTTCAGCCGCACGCCGAGCCGCCGCGCCTGTCGCTTGCCGACCGTATCGGGCAGTCCCGCGAACGCGCTGAACCCGCCGGCTGTGGTCAGTTCCGCGCACGTCAACAGCGACAGGCCGTTGATGCGCGTACACGGGTGAATGACCGCGCGGATCTCGCCGCCGCCCCGCGGGTAGAACCCGGGCCGCACCATTTCCAGTTCGACCCGGATGCCCAGCCGCGCCAGGTACGCGGCCCAGGTGGTTTCGAGGAAGTGGTAGCAGGGCGCGTGGATGTTGTGCGTGCCGCCGGTGATGGTGACCGTGCTGGCGGTGCCGCCCCGCAGCGCGAGGGGCAGATAAACGGTGTGCAGCACGAGCGCCGTGGCGCCCGCGGTGCCGATGGTGAAGGTGTAATTTCCGGCCCTCACCGGGCCCGGCTCGAAGTACAGCATCGACGAAC
>JBJSXS010000468.1:0-7379 GCA_046086545.1 Gemmata sp. | reverse complement strand
CTCACCAGCGTGCCTTTCGGCGTGCGTACGATGGGCACCAGCCCGTGGCTGGTGCCGTCCGCGAAGGCCGTCACCGCGTCCGTCTTCGGGTTGTAGGTGACGGTGCGGTCGCTGAGCGCGAACAGCCACGCCTCGTCCGACAGTTCGATGAACGGGTGCCGGACCACGCTGAACGCGCTCTCGTTCTTCGGCAGGCTCTTGGGTTCGTCCCACGTCTTCCCGTCGTCCTTGCTGACGCTGAACTGCACGAACCGCGACTTGGCGCCCTTCGCGTCCGTGTACCATGTGTTCCACGCGTGAACCGCGCGCCCGTCGGCGAGCGCGGTGAGCGACCCGGGGTAGATTTCGAGCTTCGCGGTGTGCCCGAACGCGACCGGCGCGCTCCACGTCTTGCCGCCGTCGGCTGACCGGCTCAGGCGCAAGTCGCGGTAGTTCGACTGACTGAAGGTCACGAGCACGGTGCCGCTCTTGGTGACGCACGCGGCCGGGTGGATGTGCCCGCTGACGCCGGTCGCGAGCCGCACCGGTTTCGGCGCGTCGTCCGCGGGACTCATGGTGGCGAGCAGCAGCAGCGCGAGTGCAGGTCCGAGTGAGCGCGTCATGGGGGTATCTTCGCGGGGGTTAACACGATGCGTTCGGGAGCGCGGCGGCGATCACGATGCGCGCGCACGCCTCGGCGTCGGACCCGGCGTCGTGGTGCAACAGGTCGATGCCCAGCCGCCGGCACACCGTCGGGAGGTTCGCGGGGTGCAGCGCCCACGTCTTGCGCGCGAGCCGCACCGTACACACGAACTGCTGCGGCGGGAGCGGCAGCAGCGCCGCGGCGCAGCACGCGTGCAGCACTCGCTTGTCGAACGAGGCGTTGTGTGCCGCAAAAAACGTCGCGCCCTCCACGACCGGCGCGAGCCGCGACCAGACCTCTCTGAACGAGGGCGCGTCCTTCACCATCGGCCACGAAATGCCGTGGACGAAGGTGAACAGCATGTGCTCGCGCGGCGGGCGAATGAGGACCGATTCGCGGTGAACGACCTTCCCGTCTTCGACGCGTGCCAGCCCGATCGCGCAGGCGCTGTCGGGCTCGCGGTCCGCGGTCTCGAAGTCGATGGCGACGAACGGTTCGGTCAGCGGCGGCAGCGGCGCCGGGGGGGTGCGCGTGGACGGCATGCTCGCAGTGTACTCGTCCTCCTGATGAGACGAAAGGCCCCTCTGCTCCGCCTTTCGCCGCCCGCCCGGGCATCATCGCAACGCCACCTCTTCGCGCCGCGCCACGCGCATACAACGTGGATACCCCTTCCACACCGAGGACTCAGCCCATGCGCCGCTCCTGTGCCCTCCTCTTCGCGCTCGTCGCGCTGGCGCCCGCGCGCGGCGCCGACCCGAAGGTGAGTGACAGCCTTCAGCCGTTCGTAGAGAAGAAGCAGCTCGCCGGCGCGGTCGTGCTGGTCGCCTCGCCTGACAAGGTGCTGACGGTTGAAACGGCCGGGTTCGCGGACCGCGAGGGCGCGGTCGCGATGCAGCCCGACGCGCTGTTCTGGATCGCCTCCATGACCAAGCCGATGACCGCCGCGGCGCTCATGATGCTCGTCGATGAGGGCAAGGTGTCGCTCGACGATCCGGTCGAGAAGTACTTGCCGGAGTTCAAGGGGCAGATGGTGGTCGCGGAGAAGGACAAGGACCACGTGCTGCTGAAGAACCCGAGGCGCGTGCCCACGCTCCGCGACTGCCTACGCCACACCAGCGGGATGCCGTTCGGCTCCGCTCTCGAAACGCCCACCATCGACAAGCTGCTGCTCAAAGACGCGGTGCGAAGCTACGCGATCACGCCGCTCCAATACGAACCGGGCGCGAGGTACCTGTACTCGAACGCGGGCATCAACACCGCGGGGCGCGTGATCGAAGTGGTCGGCGGGATGAGCTACGAGGAGTTCATGGCGAAGCGCCTGTTCGCGCCGCTCGGCATGACCGACACGACGTGGCGGCCGACCGAGGCGCAGATGAAGCGCGTCCCGAAGACGTACAAGCCGAGCAAGGACGGGCTGTACCTCGAAGCGATGCCCATCGCGCCGCTGGCGCACCCGCTGAGCGACCCGACGCGCCAGCCGTGCCCGGGCGGCGGGCTGTTCTCCACCGCGAAGGACGTGGCCGCGTTCGGCCAAATGATTCTGACCGGCGGTGCGAAGGGGAACGCGCGCCTGCTCAGCGAAGCGAGCGTCCGCGAGCTGACCGGCACGCAGACCGACGACCTGCTGAACAAGGGCAAGGGCGAGGGCGGCTACGGGCTGGGGTTCAGCACGACGCGCAAGGCGAAGGCCGGCGGCCCGGCGGTCGCTGGCCCGTGCGGGCACGGGGGCGCCTACGCCACGAACCTGTGGATCAACCCGGACGCGAAGTTGGTGACCGTGTACATGGTTCAGCACGCCGGGTTCGTGGGCGACGGCGCGAAGGCGCGGCCGGCGTTCGAAAAGGCCGCGACCAAGATGTTCGGCGCGAAGTAGCGCGAGCGACATGTGCTTTGCAGCAAGGACAGCGGCAATGCGAGGGCGTGCCGCACCGGACAGTGCTGATTGCCTACTCTTTCTCCCGAACTCGGAGCCGGCGGAGGAATCCGGTGGCGCGCCGGTCGGCCACCGGGAGGCGTTCACCGTCATCCTCCGGCGGGTGAAAGTCGAGAAGCCGGCGGAGGGCCCGGCGCGGTTCGCCGCCCGCTACGATGTGGCTTGGCGTGTGGCGGAGGCGAACCGGGCGCCCGCGGGCGGTTACGGGTCCGCCACACGTCGCGCAACGTCCTCGCGCAGGTGCCAACTGGCGAGGACGCCAAACGACTGCCGGCACCCCGGCGGCGGCCGTGCCGGCGCCGTGAAAATGGGTTTCACTCGCGAACGTGCGAGCGGGTTCCGCTACCATTCGTGCGTCGCGCGAGCCGCTCGCGGCTACCCGAGTTCCCTGACCGAGAACCGACCAATGCCGACCGACGCGGTGGTGATCGGGTCCGGGCCGAACGGCCTCTCCGCGGCGGTCGCGCTCGCGCAGCAGGGGCACTCGGTCCACGTCGTTGAGGGCGCCGACACCATCGGCGGCGGCACGCGCACGGTGCCGCTCACGCTGCCCGGGTTCCTGCACGACGTCTGCTCCGCGGTTCACCCGATGACGGCCGCGTCGCCCTTCCTGCGCACGCTGCCCTTGCACGATCATGGCCTCGAATGGGTCCAGCCGGACGCGCCGTTAGCGCACGCCCTCGACGGCGGTGCCGCGGTTCTTGAGCGCTCGGTGGACGCGACCGCAGACGCGCTCGGGCGCGACGCGGCCGCGTACCGGCAACTGATGGGACCGCTCGCGGCCAACGCTAACGGGCTGCTCCGCGACGCGCTCGGGCCGCCGCGGCTCCCCAAATCCCCGCTCACAATGGCGCGGTTCGGGCTGTACTCGCTGCGCTCCGGGTACGGGCTGGCGAAGGCGTGGTTCCGCACCGAGCCGGCCCGGGCGCTGTTCGCGGGGCTGGCGGCGCACAGCGTGCTGCCGCTCGAACAGTTCCCGACGGGGGCCATCGGGTTGATGCTCGGCGTCGCCGGCCACGCAGCAGGTTGGCCGTTTCCGAAGGGCGGCGCGCAGAAGATCGCGGACGCACTCGCTTCTTACTTGCGCTCGCTCGGCGGCACGCTCGAAACCGGTCGAACGGTAAAATCGGTGGACGAGTTCCCCGACGCGAAGGTGGTTCTGCTCGACGTCACGCCCCGACAGGTGCTGGCGCTCGCCGGGCACCGGCTCCCCGCGGGATACCGGCGCGCGCTGGCGCGGTTCAGGTACGGGCCCGGGGTGTTCAAACTGGACTGGGCGCTGTCCGGCCCGATCCCGTGGAAGGCCCGCGAGTGCCGGCGCGCGGGCACCGTTCACGTCGGCGGCACGCTCGACGAGGTGGCCGCGTCCGAACGCGCCCCGCTGCACGGCGCAGTCTCCGAGCGCCCGTTCGTCCTGGTCGCGCAGCACACCCTGTTCGACCCGACACGCGCGCCCGCGGGCAAGCACACCGCGTGGGGGTACTGCCACGTCCCGCACGGCTCGACGCGTGATTGCACGGACCTGATTGAGTCGCAGATCGAGCGCTTCGCGCCGGGGTTCCGCGACCTCGTCCTGGCCCGTCACGCGATGAACACGGCCGCGATGGAGGCGCACAACCCGAACTACGTGGGCGGCGACATCGGCGGCGGGGCGGTGGACTGGTGGCAACTGTTCGCGCGCCCGGTGGCGCGGCTGAACCCGTACTCGACGCCGGACCCGCGGCTGCTCATCTGCTCGTCCTCGACCCCGCCGGGCGGGGGCGTGCATGGCATGTGCGGGTACTTCGCCGCCCGCGCCGCGGCCCGGCGGCTGTGACGTGTGAATCGCACCTGAACTGCCCATTCCCCCTGACTTCGCATGCTCTCACACGTGGCGAAACCGGCGTTGTCCGGCGCTCGAGCAGCGATACAGTAACCCCACCTCATGCGATTCGCACCGGGACCGAAGTAATGTCCGCGACCGTGCCCGACGGGCCCGCACTGAACGCCGAAATCTGGAAGCTCTACCGCGACTTCTTCTCGCTGGCCGAGCGGCGCCGCCGCTGGGTCATGGAGACCGACGTCCCCTGGGACCAGTGCAACCCGAACACGCCGCCGGAGATCGCGGACGTGGTCGAGTCGTTCTGCGCGGTCGAGCTGTTCCTGCCGGACTACGTCGGCAAGGCGCTCCCGATGGCCCGCGGCGTCCGCGGCCGGGCGTGGTTCCTCGCCAACTGGGGCTACGAGGAGTCGAAGCACTCGCTGGTGCTGCAAGAGTGGCTCCTGCGGTCCGGCGCGCGCACCGAAAAGCAGCTCGAAGAGGTGGCGAACTGGGCCGTGGTGGGCGAGTGGAACCTGCCCTCCGACAACGTCCGCGGGATGACGTGCTACACCATGTGCCAGGAACTCGCCACCTGGCTGCACTACCGCAACCTGCGGAAGGTCCTGGGCGACACCGACCCGGCGCTGAACAAGATCCTGAGCCTGGTCGCGGTGGACGAGCGCGCCCACTACGACTTCTACGTCAAGGTGATGAAGCTGCACCTCCAGGACGACCGGCAGGGGACGCTCGAACAACTGAAGCGCGTCCTGAACGGGTTCGGCATGCCGGTCACGCACCTGCTCGCCGACAGCGCGAAGCGCACCGCGAAGGTGCGAAGCCTGAACATCTTCAACGAGGCCTTGTTCTACTCGGACGTGGTGGTGCCGATCCTGCAGACGCTCGGCATCGACAAGGCGGAACTGCGGAACCGGGCGCTTCAGAAGAAGAGCCTGGCCGAACCGACCGCCCCCTAACAGAGCCATGCCCGCGCGCCCCCGCCGAGCGGTCGTCACCGGTCTCGGCGTTCTCACCCCCGTCGGCTCCACGCCTCCCGCGCTGTGGGACGCGCTGAAGAGCGGCGCGTCCGGCGTGCGCCCCCTCGCGGCGTTCGGAGCCGCCCCCCTCGCCTGTCACATCGCGGGTCAGCTGAGCGACTTCGATGCCAAAGCCCTGATCGACAGGAGCTACCGCAAGTCACTCAACGTGATGTCTCGGACGGTGCAGCTCGGCGTGGTCGCGGCACAACTGGCGGCGCGTGACGCGGGCGTCGCGAAGGGCACGATCCCGCCGGAGCGGTTCGGGGTGTCGTTCGCGTCGGTGATGGCCGAGAGCGAGATCGACGACCTCGGCGGGATGAGCGCCGCGTGCTCGCGCGGCGTCGGCCGGCCGGTCGATATGGAAACGTGGGGCCGCGCCGGCGTACCGCACCTGCCGCCGACGTGGATGCTCAAGTACCTGCCGAACATGCCCGCGTGTCACGTCACCATCATGCACGACGCGCAGGGGCCGAGTAACTCCGTCACGACCGGCGACGTGGCCGGGGCGGCCGCGATCGGCGAGGCGCTCCGCGCGGTCCGACGCGGCGCGGCCGATTTCATGCTCGTCGGCGGGTGCGAGTCGAAGCTGAACGCGCTCACGCTCGGGCGGGCGAACGCCTTCGCGCCGTTCACCCGCGAGCGCGAGCGCCCCGAGCGCGCGGTGCGGCCGTTCGACCGCGACGCGTCCGGCACGTGCCCGGGCGAGGCCGCCGCCGCGTTCGGGCTCGAGGAACTCGCGCACGCCCGGCGGCGCGGCGCGCCCGTCCTGGGCGAAGTGCTCGGCGCCGCGTCCGGTGTGGACCGCGGGCGCACCGGGGACGGCCTCGCGCGCGTCATCCGCAGCGCGCTCGCGAGCGCCGGCGTCACGCCCGCGGACGTCGATCACGTGAACGCGCACGGGGTCGGCGTGCCCGGGCCGGACGCGTTCGAGGCCCGCGGCATCGCCGGGGTGTTCGGCCGCGACGTTCCCGTGTTCGCCCCGCTGAGCCGGTTCGGCAACACGGGCGCGGCGGCCGGGCTCGTGGAACTCGCGTGCAGCCTGCTCGCGCTCCAGCAGGGCGAACTGCCGGGCACGATCAACCACGACACGCCCCGTGCCGGGTGCCCCATCGCGGTTCACACCGGCCAACCGCGGCGCGTGACCAGGCCCTGCGTGGTGAAGACGACCCACACCGACATGGGGCAGTGCGCCGCGGTGGTGGTGCGGAGGTGGGACGGTGCGTAGGCGCGTGGTCATCACCGGGACGGGCGCGATCACCCCCCTCGGGCACACGGTCCCGGCGCTGTTCGCCTCGCTGTGCGACGGGCGCACGGCGGTCGGGCCGATCACGCGGTTCGACGCCCGCACGCTGGCCACCAGCTTTGGCTCCGAGGTGAAGGGGTTCGACCTCGCGCGGCACCTGCCCAACGCGGACCGGTTCGCGCGGTGCGGGCTGAACACGCGGTTCGCGCTGGCGGCCGCGCAGCAGGCGCTCGCGGGGGCGGGGCTGCTGCACGAGACCGGCGACCGGTCGCGGTTCGGCGTGTACTTCGGCGTGGGCGAGGGCCAGGACAACTTCCCGGCGCTGGTGAACGCGGCCGCCGCGGCCGTCGTCCCGGGCGCGGACCGCAGCGACGCGGCGCGGTTCGTCGCGGCCCTCGGGCCGGCCCTCGATCCGCAAGCCGAGGTCGAGGTGGAGATGCACACCACGACCGGGCACCTCGCCCACCGGTTCGCGCTCGACGGCCCGAACGCGTCGTGCCTGACGGCGTGCGCGGCCGGTTCGCAGGCCATCGGCGAGGCGGCGGAGCTGATCCGCGCCGGCGACGCGGACGTCATGCTCGCGGGCGGGTCGCAGAGCATGTTGCACCCGCTCGGCGTGGCAGGGTTCGTGCGCCTCACCGCGCTGTCGCAGCGCAACGACAGCCCGCAGACCGCGAGCCGCCCGTTCGACCGCACCCGCGACGGGTTCGTTATCGGGGAAGGCGCCGGCGCGGTGGTGCTGG
>JBJSXS010000467.1:0-3496 GCA_046086545.1 Gemmata sp. | reverse complement strand
ACCATGAGGCAGCGGAGGAACAGGAGCAGCAGTTGCTCCAGAATCTTCCGCCGGCGCATCCGCTTCTGCGCCTTGAGCAGGAACTCCATCGCGGCCCACCGGACGCGGTGGAACCGGATGCGGTTGATCAGGTGGATGATGATCGGCACGCTGATGAGCGCCGCGCCGGCGATGAACGTCCACGGGTTCAGGAACAGCGACATCATCGGTGCGGGTCTCGGCGGTGGTCGTGTCTTGATTCGTCCGCGGTACGGGTCAGCCTCTGTCGGCGTGAAGGCAGGGCTCCACGGCCCGTGCAGCGGGTCAGCGCCGGGCCGGGTTGGCGCGGGTCGCCATGCGCTGGAACAGGAACTTCGAAAGGACCGCGTCCATGTAGTCGCTGGTCCGCAGCAGCGTGTAATCGACGCCAATCCGGGTGCAGCCGCGGCGCACCTCGGTGAGGTACAGTTCCAGCTCTTCGAGGTAGCCCTCGCGGAGCGCCCGCGGGTCGCAAAGCAGGTCCGGTTGCTCCTCCAGCCCCTCGAACTTCGTCATCCCGCTGAACGGGAACAGCAGCTCGTCGTCGTCGAGGACGTGGAACGCCATCACGTCGTGGCGCCGGTGCCGGAGCATCTCCAGCCCCTTGAAGAGTGACTCGCGGTCGCACAGGAAGTCCGAGAAGATGAGCACCAGCCCGCGGTTGGGCATGCTCTCGGCCACCTGCCGCATGATCTTGAGGACGTCCGTCTTCTCGCGCGGGTTGGAGACGTGCAGGGCTTTGGTCACCGCGTCCATGTGCCGCACGGAGCTGCGGGGCGGGATCGCCTCTCGCACGTCCGAGTCGAACGTGATGAGGCCGCACGAGTCCTGCTGCTTGACCGTCAGGTACGCTAGGCACGCGGCCGCCGTTGCGACGTAGTCGTACTTGTACAGGCCGCCGCTTCGGCGGTACTTGTCGGCCCCGTAGAGCATCGACTCGGACGCGTCCACAACCACATACGAGCGCAGGTTGGTTTCCGCCTCGTACTGCTTGATGACGAACTTGTCGGACCGCTGCCAGACCTTCCAGTCGATGCGGCGCAGGTCGTCGCCGGGCATGTACTCGCGGTGCTGAACGAACTCGACGCTCTGCCCGTACACCGGGCTTTTGTGCATCCCCGAAAGGAAACCCTCGACCACCTGACGCGCCCGCAGGTCGAGCTGCGAGATGCGGGCGATCACCTTCGGGTCGAGGAACCGCCGCGGGTCTTCGCGGTCAATCTTCTTGGCCATCGCAGGGTGTGTTTGGTGTTTGGTGTTTGGAGAGCGCTTTTGGCGTGGTTTTTCGCGCCCCGCCGGGGGGGGGGCGCGAAACACCGGCGCCAAGCACTAAACACGCCGTCACGAGGCGAAGATCTTCTGGAACCGCGGGTCGCCCAGCAGCGCGCCCTCCTTCTCAGGCGTCTCCTCGAGCAACTTCTTCACCACCGTGTCGCTGTTGATGCCTTCGCTCGCCGCGGTGAAGTTGGTCAGGATGCGGTGGCGCAGCACCGGGAACGCGAGCGCCTTGATGTCTTCCGTGGTGACGTGGGCGCGCCCGTACAGAAGCGCCCGGGCCTTGCCCGCGAGGACGAGGTTCTGGACCGCGCGGGGGCCGGCGCCCCAGCTCAACCAGTCGCGGACGAACTTCGGCGCGCCCGGCTCGCCGACCCGGGTCTGGCGGACCAGCGCGAGGCAGTAGTGAATCACGTGGTCCGTGACCGGCACCTTGCGGACCAGCGTCTGGATCTCCTGAATCTGCTCGCCGGTCAGCACCGGGGTGATCTCGTCCGCCGCGATGCCAGTGGTGCGGCGCGCGATCTCGAACTCTTCGTTGAACGTCGGGTACTTCACGTACACCTTGAACATGAAGCGGTCCTGCTGCGCTTCGGGCAGCGGGTACGTACCCTCCTGTTCGATGGGGTTCTGGGTCGCCAGCACGAAGAACGGGCTGGCGAGCTTGTGCCGCACCCGGCCGACCGACACCTGCCGCTCCTGCATGGCTTCGAGCAGAGCCGCCTGGGTGCGGGGCGGGGTCCGGTTGATTTCGTCCGCGAGCACCATGTTCGCGAAGAGCGGGCCCGGCCGGAACAGCAGTTCGAAGCTGCCGGTGGCCGGGTTCTTCTCGATGAAGTCGGTGCCGGTGATGTCGGCCGGCATCAGGTCGGGGGTGAACTGGATCCGGCTGAACTCGAGCGACAAGCAGCGCGAGAGGGTGCTGATCATGAGCGTCTTCGCGAGGCCCGGCACGCCTTCCAGCATGCAGTGGCCCTTGCTGAAGAGCGCGATGAGCAGTTCCTCGATCACCGTGTCCTGACCCACGATGACGCGGGTCAGTTGCTTCTTGATGTTGTCGAACGCCGACTTCAGCTTCTGGATGGAGTCGACGTCGCTCTGCGCCATCTGGCCCGTGTTGCTCATCGCGGCCTGCTCACTTGGGTTTGGGTAAAGCGGGGTGATTGTAGTGTTAGAAGTATGCGCTTTCGGGTCGGTGTGCCGCACCGAAAGCGCGGATTTTGCGAGTCCGGGAACGCGTGCCGGCGGACGGAGTCGGTACAACCCCGCCCGCCGGCACAGTCGCGCCCGTTCACTTCTGGTAGATGGGGAGGATGCCCTTCTCCAGTTGCAGCAGGCACAGGTTGATGCTAGTCGTGTAGACGGGGCCGATGTGGCCCTGGCTCCAGGCCCCGGTCGTCTTGTCCTGGTTCGCGATAATCTGCTCGAAGTAGCACTCCTTGAACCGGGCCCACGAGAGCCACTTGTCCTTGTCCTTCTGGTCCGGGAACATCTCGCCGTACTTTTCGTCGCCGAGTGCGTACATGGCCTGGCCGAAGTAGTAGGTCTGATACTCGTCGTGCGCCTGCCTGCCCTTGGCGAGGAACCGGCCCTCGTTATCCTTCGCGTACTTGAACCACCGCTTCGCGAGGTCGCTCTTGTACTGGCCGGCGCTCATGCCACAACAGATCGCGGCCGCGGTGAGCGCCGGGGACCCGCCCCCGCGGGCGGCCGCGCCACCGGTGTAGTTGTAAATGATGCCGCCGTCGGGCGTGGTGCAGGCCTCCAGGTAGTTGACCGCCTTGTCGATGTTCTCCTTGGGCACCGGGATGCCCGCGTTCCGGGCCGCGCGCAGGCCCTGCAGCGCGGTCACGGTGACGGAGCCTTCGTCGAAGTTGTTGCCGTCGGCCGCGCTGACGTAGCCCCAGCCGCCGATCTCCACTTCCTTCCCCTCGGCCTTGCGGTGCTTCTTGAGGGTTTGAGCTTTGCACAGGAACTCGACGGCCTTCTTGAGGAGCTTTTCGAGCTTCTCGCGCTGTTCCTTGTCCTCTTCCTCACCGTACACACTGGCCAGGAACATGGTGCCGAACCCCTGACCGTAGACATACCGGGTGCTCTCGGTCGGGTTGCGGGCGTCGCCGATCATGCCGTTGGGCTGCTGCCGGGCCGGGGCCAGGAACCAGTCCACCGCCTTCTTCACCTGGTCCGAGTACTTGCCCTCCTT
>JBJSXS010000466.1:0-2646 GCA_046086545.1 Gemmata sp. | reverse complement strand
TTGAACCGGTGGATCTCGTCAATGAACAGGATGGTGCGCTCGCCAAACTCTTCGAGGTGCCCGTGGGCCTCGGTGAGTAACTCGCGCACCTCCCTGATGCCGGCGGCGACCGCGTTCAGCGTCTGAAACCGGCTCTTGGTGTGCTTGGCGATGATGTGGGCCAGGGCGGTTTTCCCGCACCCGGGCGGGCCGTAGAAGATTAGCGAGTTGAGCCGGTCCGCGAGCAGCATCCGCCGGAGCAGTTTCCCCCGCCCCAGGATGTGCCCCTGCCCGACGTACTCGTCAAGGGTGCGCGGGCGCATACGCGCCGCGAGCGGGCGCGCCTTGAGTCGGTTCTCGTCGCGGAGGTCGTCGAAAAGGTCCAATTCAGAGCCTCCCGGGGCTCTGATCATGCTAACTCACGGCGAGGGAAAGTGACAGGTGAGGTGGCGCTCTTGTGGGACATACCGGACGCCCGGCCGACGGGACATTCACTTCTTGGGCGGGTTGAGTTCCAGGATCTCGACCGACTTCACCCAGAGCGTGTTGCCCTCGCCGACCGCGGTGTTCTCGACGATCAGACGCACCTCCATCATGTCCTCCGCCGGGGGGCGCACGAAGTTCACGGTCGCGGTCGCCCACCGGTCCCCGCTGGCCGTCAGCTGGGCGCTGGCGATGTTCTTGTACGGCGGCGTGAGGTGAACAGTGGTGCTACCGGTGGCTTCCTGTGCGGTGCGGTACGTCACCTTGACCCGGTACGCCTGCCCGGGTCGGAGCGCCACTTTGAGCGAACCTTCGACGCGGAACGTGAACTGGCCCGACTTGGCGTCGTTCAGGTTGGTGATGCCGAGCGCGGGTGCGCCGGCCACCGTGTCGCGGCGGAACTCGCCGGCGGCGCCTTCCTTCCACGCCTGGCACCCGACCCCCGGCGGCAGCACCTCCGGGTCGCCCGCGGTGCGCTTGTTCTTCTCTTTAGTGACACGGAACGGCGCGACCTTTTCCACGTCGAGGGCGTACAGCGACTTACCTTCAGCCCACGCGCGGTAGTCCGGGCCGGTGCCCGGCGAGACGGCGGGTGTGGGCAGGGGGGTCGGTGGCGTTCCGGCCGGCGCCTCGGTGACCACGAACGAGCGGACGCACACGACGGCCCCGGGGGTGTCGTCCGTGTTGTGGAACTCGATCATCCCGCCGGTCGCCCCTTTCAGGTCCGCGACCAGCTCGGTCGAGCGCCAGCCCGCGCCGGTCGGCGCCGGGTGCGCCAGATCCCACGCCTTGCGTTCGTCGTTGACCTTGAGCCGCACCGTGAACTTGCGGTCCCGCACGCCCGCCTGGTACTCGATCTTCACACGGATCAGCCCGGTCGCGGACACCGCGTTCGGGCTGAACAGCATCGCGGACGGCTGCCCGCCACTGTTGCGGATGCCGAGCGCCGGCTTGCCCTCGAACGCGGCGGAGAAGAACTCCATTTCGGAGTTCTTGCCGTACGAGCGACCTTGCCACTCGGCAGGCGGGGTGCCGGCCCCGTCGCGCGCCGTTATCTTCGTGGTTTTCTTGTTCGGGTCCTTCGGGTCGGTCTCGTTCAACGACCGGATGACGAACGGCGGAACCCTCGCGAGGTCGAGCTTGTAAAGCACTCGCTCGCCCGAGTGGGGTACCGTTGGCGGCTGCGCGTCTAGGGGCTCGGGATTGGTCGGGTTCGATGGCGGGCGGTTGGGATCGGGGGGTGCGGGCGTGGGTTGCTCCGTCTTGCCAGCGTCTGCCTTTTCAGCCGTCTTCTCGGGCCCGAACGCCAGCCACGCACCGACACCGCATGCGGCCAGGAGCGCAACCGCGAGGGCCGCGACGAGCGCGACGGGCCGCTTCCGCCCCGGCGGTGCGGCACCCGCGTCTTCGTCGCCTTCCGCCGGGGGCCGGTTTCGCACCGTTTCGGCCCCGCTGAACCCGGACGTCGGCCGTGCGGCATCCGAAGGGTTCACGGAACTCGAGTCGCCGGTCGCCTGCGGGGTGGGGGCCAAATGGGTGCGGCTGCTGCTTGTGCCGGCGAGCAGCCCGGAAAGCGAACTCTGGCCCAGGTCGGTGCGGTGCAGGGCGGCGGCCACCCGGACACTCGCCCCGGCCCACGGCGCGAGCGCCTCTGCCACCTCGGCGCCGAACTGGTACCTCTCCTCGGGCGTCTTTGCCAGCATCTTCTCAACGACTAGCGCTAGTCCCGCGGGCACCGCCGGCCCAAGAGCCGACAGCGGCGCCGGCTTGATTTGGTGCTGCATCAGCTTTTGCGCGGTGTTCCCTTCGAACGGCGTCTTCCCTGCGAGGAGGGTGAATAGGGTCGCGCCCAGGCTGTAGAGGTCCGCGCGGCCGTCGATGCCCGAGTTGATCGCCTGCTCGGGCGAGATGAAGTCGGCGGTACCGACCACCGCGCCCTCGTCGAGTATGTCGGTGAGTTTGTCCTGGTCGCTGCCGGACCGGGCCAGGCCCATGTCCAGCACCTTCACCACGCCGAACTTGTCGCGGATCAGGTTCCCGGGCTTGATGTCGCGGTGAACCAGGCCGCGCTCGTGTGCGTGCTGAAGGCCCGCGGCGGCCTGCGCGATGAACTCGGCGGCGCTGGCCGGCGCGATCGGGCCGTTCTTGTCCAGCATTTGCTGGAGCGTCTCGCCGTCCACGAAC
>JBJSXS010000465.1:0-2127 GCA_046086545.1 Gemmata sp. | reverse complement strand
ATCACCTCCCCGCCGCGCTCGGCGGGTACAGCAAGCGGCACCCGCTCGTCCGCGTCCGCGCGTCGGTCTCGGACACCGAGGCCGTGTTTCGCGCGGTCGAGGAGGGCGCGGCGAGCCTGGGGTTCGTCGGCGCGCCCGGCGGAGCGCACCTTGAGTCCCGCCGGTTCGCGAGCGACGAACTGGTGCTGGTAGTTCCGAAGGGACACCCGTGGTGGCGCAAGCGGAGTGTCACGCCGGCAGATTTGGTACGGCAGCCGTTCGTCCAGCGCGAACGAGGGTCCGGTTCTCGCCGGTGCTTCGAGCAGGCGCTGGAGCGGGCCGGTGCCAGCGCGCCGGCTCTCAACGTGGTCCTCGAGTTGGGCAGCACCGAGGCGGTGAAGGCGGCGGTCCTCGGCGGCGCCGGGGTCGCGGTCCTGTCGCGCCTGGCGGTTCGCGGCGAGGTGAGCGCCGGAACCTTGAAGCCGGTGTCCGTTGACGGCCTCACCTGCGTGCGCGACCTATTCGTCGTGTGGGACCGGCGCCGCGTCCTGCCGGCACCGGCGCGGCTCTTCCTACCGTTCGTAATCCCCACTGCCGACCCGTCGTGAGGCCATAAGCGAGACTTATGGATCGGACACGGGATATCAGATCTCGGCCGTAACGCCTGGCCGCACCTCCGGGTACACATGATTAGCGCCCCCGGAGCGGTTCCGCGGGCTTCCTGCTAGGAGCGCCCAATGCGCATCATTCAGGGCATCGGTCTGGCCGCGCTCGTGCTGTGGGTGTCGACAGCACGAGCGGACGAGTTGAAGTCCGGCCCGGAGAAGAAGATCGGCGGCGCCTTCAACGTGAAGGCGGTCACCGGCGGCAGCGCCGGCAAGACGTTCTGCTACGTCTGACGGTACAACGGAGAGGGTCGGGCCGCCGTGGTGGTGATCTTCACCCAAAAGGCGGACGACAACTTGGCCAGTTTGGTCAAGGCGGTTGACGAGGTACAGAAGAACAACGAGAAGCTCGGCACCTTCGTGGTGGGCGTCAGCGGGGTCGAGGAGGGGGACTTCGAGAAGCTTCAGACCACACACAAGTTGACCACCCCGCTGACCGTGGCGAAGGACAAGGACGGGCCGCCGAAGTACACGCTTAACAAGGACGCGGCGGTGACCGTGGTGGTTTACAAGAAGGGCGGCACGGTACACAAGAACTTCGCGTTCAAGGACACCAAATCGGCGATGGAGAAGTCGAAGGAGATCGCCGAAGCCGCTGCGGATGTTCTCAAATAACGTGCCTGAAGGCGCTACACACCCCGCTCGCGAGCGGGGTGTTGTCGTTATCTAGCACAGGGTGTCTAGCGCACGGAACGGGCAGAACCCCACCGCACCCGCCTCGCGCCGCTACTGGGTTCGCACGCCGGGGACACAGGTGCTACAATGACGGGGTGGTGCCGCTCGCACTCTCCCCCGGAGCGACATGGAGTCCACCCGCTCGTACCTCGGCCCCAACGACCCGGACACGCCGCCCCCCGGCCCGGCTCTGGGTCCGCTCGACAACTACCTCACCGAACTCTACCGCGCGATCCTGGCCGGCGACGACCCCGACTGGGCGGCCGGGTGCCGCGACCTGGTTCTTGTCGGGCGCGGCGGCCAGGGGGTGGTGTTCTTCGCCCGCCGCGAGGGGGCCGACGGGTTCTCGCTCCCGGTCGCCCTCAAGCTGTTCTCCCCCGAGCCGTACCGCAACCCGGCCGCCTACGCCGAGGACATGGCCCGGGTGGCCGGGGTCGCGGCCCGGGTCGCCGCGGTACAGCACGAGAACCTCGTCGCCGTCCACCACTTCAGCGCCCACAACGGGATCCGCATCATGCGGATGGAGTGGGTGGACGGTCTGGACCTGCGGCAGGTGCTGGCGCCCGAGACGCTGGCGCGCACCCGCGCGCGGCTCTCGCCCGCGCACCTTCGGTTCGTCGAGGACGTCATCCTGACCGCCGGCCCGGTGCAACCGCGGCTCAAGCCGGGCGTCGCGATCCACGTGCTGCGCGACTGCCTGGCGGCCCTCGCCGCGCTGCACCGCGACGGCATCACCCACGGCGACCTGAAGCCGGCCAACGTGATGCTCAAGCGCACCGGCTCGGCGAAGGTGGTGGACATCGGGTCG
>JBJSXS010000464.1:0-7734 GCA_046086545.1 Gemmata sp. | reverse complement strand
AGTGTCGGCCCGGTTAACCCCGGCCCCTGGCGCTGCGGCGCCGGCAGCGCGAGCAGGCACAGGGCGAGTGCGGCTGGCGCGGCCCATCCGTACTCGTCGAGGGCAACCGGGCGGCCGAGAACCGCCGGCACCGCGAGCGTGGCGGCGGTTAGAGCCCCCTGACCGAGCACGAGCGCCGCCGCGCGGGACCACGCGCCGGCGCGGGCCAGCCGCGCAAGAGCCCACAGCACCGGCACCAGCAGCAGGGGCAGGTCGAAGGGCCAACCCCCGTAGGGCGCCGCCAGCACCGACGCCGCGACCGCGGCCGGCAGCGCCCGGTCCCACGCCCACGCGGCCCCGGCCCGCACGCGGGCCCCGACAAGCGCGCCGCACGCGAGCAAGCACGGCACGAACTGCACCCAGAAGTGCCCGGGCGCGAGCCGCGCGCGCAACCAGTACGCCGGCACCGGTACCGCCCACGCGGACAGCGGGGTCGCGCCCTCCGCCGGGTGCCGCGCGGCCTCCACGAACTGTGCCACCACGGCCGGGTTCGGCGCGAGCGCGGCCGCGAGCGCGGCCCCGAGCGCGGCCGAACCGGCTGCGAGCGCGCGGCGCCCGCGGCGCGTGCCGAAATCGGCGACGAGCAGCACGCCGAAGACGGCGAGCAGGTGCGGCTTCAGCGCGGTGAGAGCGGCGCACGCCCCCGCCGCGAGGGGCCGGTCCCGCTTCGCGAAGTGCAGAAAGCCGCCCAGGCCGAGCAGCATAAGGCCGGTGTTCTGGCCGTAGGCCACCAGCCACCACGTGCCCGCGAACGACACGGCGGCGCCTGCCGCCAGCCAGCGGTGCGCGGGACAGTACGCGCGCCACACGAGGTCGCACGCCACGAGCACCGCGGCCAGCTGCGCGCCGGCCCAGACCAGCGCCGCCCACCGCGGGCCGAGCAGCCCGAGCGGCGCGTACACCGCCAGCGCCGGGGGCGGGTTCCACATCATCACCGCGTGGGTGCGCCCGGGGTCCGCGCGCCGCTGCTCGGCGAGCAACGCGTCGGGGTGGTACGGGTTCCCGCCGCGCGCGTTCACGCGCCCGGCCGCCCAGTACTCGATGAAGTCGCGGGGCAGCGCGAACCGCGGCGAGCTGACAATGCGGTCGGCCGCGAACGCGAGCGCGGCTCCGCCGAGGAGGAGCACCAGCACAGAGCGGAGGCGTCGCGGCATGATGGTCCGGCAGACTTGTGAAGGCCGCGCGCCGAACGCGGGCACTCGGTCGGGGCCCGTGCGGGGCTTAGAGCGCGGCCCTGTAGATGCCGAGAATCTCGTCCTCGCTCTGGGGCATCCGCGGGTTCACCCGCATCAGGCGCTTGATGCTGAACGCCTTCGCCGCGAACCCCGGGAGCATCCCCTCATTCACGCCGATGTCGCGCAGCCGCAGCGGGATGCCGATGTCTTCGCGCAACTTGGTGACCATTCCGATGGCCCGAGCGGCTTCCGCGTCGACACCTTCGGCCGGGTCCGCCGAACCGAGCAGGGCCGGGAGCCGCGCCAGCGTGTGCCGCGCGTTCGGCCGGTTGAACGCCATCACGTACGGGAGCAGCAGCCCGTTGCCGGCGCCGTGCGAGACGTGCACCGCGCCGCCCACGGGGTACTCCATCGCGTGGACCAGGGCGACCCCCGAGTTCGAGAACGCCAGCCCGCCCAGCGTCGCCGCGAGCGACATGCCGTCGCGCGCTTCGAGGTCGCTCCCGTCTTTGACGGCGCGGCGCAGGAACCTGCCGATGAGGGCGATGGCTTCGCGGGCCATCACGTCGGCCATCGGGTTCTTCCCCTGGTACACGGTCTTCTCGCCGCTCGGGAGGGGGAACGCGTCGTTGTCGACCGCGCAGAAGCCCTCGATGGCGTGCGTCAGCGCGTCGATGCCGGAGTCGGCGGTCACCTTCGGCGGGCAGCTCACGGTGAACAGCGGGTCCACGATGGCGAACGCGGGCCGCAGGAACGGGCTGAGGCACGACACTTTGATGTGGTTCGCGGTGTCGGTGAACACGGCCGCCGCAGACACCTCCGACCCGGTGCCGGCGGTCGTCGGGATGCAGATGAGCGGCCTCACCGGCCCCGGCACGCGGCAGTCCCCGGTGTAGTCGAGCGGATCGCCGCCGTGGGCCAGGACCATCGACACCAGCTTCGCGGTGTCCATGTTGCTCCCGCCGCCCAGCCCGACGATGACGTCGGGGCCGAACGCGCGCGCCGCCGCGACGCACTCGCGCACGAGTTCGACGCCCGGCTCCGGGGTGATCTTGTCGAAGTGGGCGAACGTCACGTCGAGTGCGGTCAGCGGTTCGGCGGTCTGCGCGAGCAGCCCGGCCCGCACCAGAATCGAGTCGGTCACGACGAACGCGCGCTTCGCGCCGAGCCGTTCGCACGCGTCCTTCAAGTGAACGCGAACCGCGTTCCGGCCGAAGAACAGGGCGCCCGCGGAGGAGAAGGACCAGGTGCGCATGGGAGCAGGGTGGGTGTGGGGAGGAACGGTATGCGTCTCGCGCGTTGGGGAGTAATATAGCCAGGCCGGACGTTTTCGCTCAAACTCGCACCCCCACACTCGCCATGCGTATCGGCATCCTCACCGTGTCCGACCGAGCCAGCCGCGGCGTCTACGAGGACAAGGGCGGCCCCGCGATCCGCGAATGCCTCACCGAGTTCCTGTCGTGTGCGTGGCAACCGCACGCCCTCGTCATTCCCGACGAGCAGGAGCAAATCGAGGCAACACTGAAGGCGATGTGCGACGACGAAGGGTGCTGTTTGGTGGTGACCACCGGCGGCACCGGGCCGGCGAAGCGGGACGTGACGCCCGAGGCGACCGAGGCCGTGTGCGAGAAAATGCTCCCCGGGTTCGGCGAGCTGATGCGCGCCGTTTCGCTCCAGAAGGTATCCACCGCCATTTTGTCGCGCCAGACCGCGGGCACTCGCGGTACGTCCCTCATCGTGAACCTGCCCGGGAAGCCGGCCGCGATCCGCGAGTGCCTGCTCGCGGTGATGCCCGCGATCCCGTACTGCATCGACCTGATCGGCGGCCCGCCGCTCACCACCAACGAGAGCGTGGTGAAGGCGTTCCGGCCGAAGGGCTGACCCGCTCGCCTTTGGCTCGCGGCAAACAAACCGAGGTGCGACGTGCGATCACTGCTTGCTCTGCTGCTGGCGCTCCTGGCGCCTTCGGCCGCCACCGCGCAGACCGAGGAGACGGTCAAGGCCATCGAGCGGAAGCTCGAAACGCTGAAGTTCATCCAGTCCCTCGAAGCGCCGGGCGGCGGGTTCTACGTGACCGTCCCGGACCGCAAGGGGGACGCGAAACCTGTTGCGAGTCTGCGCGCCACCAACGGCGCGGCTCGCGCGTGGAAGTACCTCGGTGGCGATAATCCCGGCGCGACGCTTCCCAACAAGGACAGGCACGCGGCGTTCGTGCTGAGTTGCTACGACCCGAAGACCGGCGGGTTCGCGGAACCGGGCGGCAAGCCCGACGTGACCATCACCAGCATCGGCGTGATGGCCGCCGCTGAGTTAGGAATCGCGCACCAGAAGTACGCCCGGGCAATGGACTACCTGAAAGAGAACGCGAAGACGTTCGAGGAGGTGCGCATTGGGGCAGCCGCCGTCGAGGCATGGGGCGTCAAGGAGTGCCCGTTCAAATTGGGCGAGTGGTTCCGGATCGGGAAAGCGTTTGGCACCCAGCCGGTTCGGGACGCAAAGGACGACGCGCGCGACTGCGGCTCGCTCACCGCGATGTGGCTCCGACTCGGCAACACGCTTGAAGAGATGCAGCGCGAGGTTATCGTCAGCGAGGTACTCAAGCCCGGACAGCGCGAGGACGGCGGCTGGGGCAAAAAGGGCGAGAAGGCGTCCGACATCGAGACGACCTACCGCGTCATGCGCGCGCTGATGCTCTTGAAAGAGAAGCCGAAGGAGGCGCAAAAGCTGCGCGCCTACATCGAGGCGCACCGCAACAAGGACGGCGGTTACGCCACGAAGCCGGGCGACCCCTCTAGCATGAGTGGCGTCTACTACTGTGCCATCGTTACGAAGTGGCTCAACGAACCTGAAGGCGCGAAGAGGTGAGGCCGAAGGCGGGTACCCTAAGGGGACCGGGCCGCGTCGCACGGGCGCTCGCCTTCGGTTTGCGGCGCACCGTTCGATGTCAACTCCCAGGCGCGGTCGTCGACTGGGCCGCTTTTCGTGCCTTGCGCGCCTGGATGAATGAGTTCACGCACATTCCGACGAAGACCACGCACACCAGAATCATGAGTTCGCCCGAAATGGCGGACCGCTTGGTGGGGTCGAACTCGCCCGTCTTGCTGATCTGACGAACGAGGGGCATGAACCCGCCCAGCGCGCCGAGCAGGCCGATCATCGCGGCCAGGTGCATGACGTGCTTGCGGAGCTTGTCGTTGAACGCCAGCGAGCCGCAGATCACCAGCGCGGCCCCGAAGAACGCCGGGATCAGCGCGGTCGTTGGCGGCGGCTGCACCTCGGAGGTGCCGTACCCGATGATCCCGATGAGTATGAGCAGCGCGCCGCAAATGAGCGTCGGCCAGGCCATCATGATTGCGTCCCCCGGTGCGTGTGCGGGCTAACCGTGGTCCCGCGTGGAGATTAACTGTAGGACTTGCCGGACCAGCTCGTCCGGCCCTTCGAGGTCCACGGTCCACGCATCGACGAACACCGTCAGCGCTTCCGGCCCGACCGTAAAGCGGTTCAGGCCGACCCCGAGAGCCGATTCCCTGTCGCCTTCGCTGGCGCCGCCAACCTCGGCCAGCGCCGCGAGCAACCGCTCGCGCGCGTCGTAGTCGTCGGAGGCACAGATGTCGGTTCGCATCACTCCCACTCGATGGTCGCGGGCGGCTTGCTGCTGATGTCGTAGACCACGCGGTTGATGCCCTTGACGCGGTTGATGATCATCGTCGCCACGCGCGCGAGCAGGTCCTCGGGCAGGCGCGACCAGTCCGCGGTCATGAAGTCGTCGGTCTGCACGCACCGCAGGCATATGGTGTTCTCGTAGGTGCGCCCGTCGCCCATCACGCCGACCGATTGCACCGGCAGCAGCACCGCGAACGCTTGCGAGGTCTTGCGGTACCACCCGCTCTTGTGCAACTCCTCGAGGAAGATCGTGTCCGCCTGGCGGAGCGTGACGAGTTTGGCCTCGGTCACGTCGCCCAGGCAGCGCACCGCGAGGCCCGGGCCGGGGAACGGGTGCCGCCAGACGACCTCCTCCGGCAGCCCGAGTTCGGTGCCCAGGCGGCGCACCTCGTCTTTGAAGAGGTCGCGGAGAGGTTCGATCAGCTCGAACCCCAGTTCCGCCGGTAGCCCGCCGACGTTGTGGTGCAGCTTGATGGTCGCGGCCGGGCCGTCGGGCGAGCCGCCGCTCTCGATCACGTCCGGGTACAGCGTGCCCTGCGCGAGGAAGTGCGCGTCCGGGATGCTCCGGGCTTCCTGCTTGAACACGTCGATGAACACCTTGCCGATGATTTTGCGCTTCTGCTGCGGGTCGGTGACCCCCGCGAGCGCCGACAGGAACCGGTCCTTCGCATCGACCGCGTGCAGGTCCGCCTTGAACCAGTCCTTGAACGTGTGCCGGACCAGCTCCGTCTCGCCTTCCCGCATCAGGCCGTTATCGACGTAGATGCACGCGACCTGCGGGCCGATGGCCTTCACCAGCAGGGCCGCGCACACGCTCGAATCGACACCGCCGGACAGCCCGCAGATGACGCGCTTGGTGCCGACTTTGCGCTTGATGTCCGCTACGGTGTTTTCGATGAACGCGGTCATCTTCCACGACCCGGAGCAGCCGCACACGTCGCGCAGGAAGTTGCCCAGAATCTGCCCGCCGTGCGGGGTGTGCGCGACCTCGGGGTGGAACTGGAGGCCGAACAGCGCGCGCGACTTGTGCTTCACCGCGGCGAGCGGGCAGGTGTCCGTTGAGGCGAGCGGGACGAAGTCCCCGCTGACGGTCTGCACCTGGTCGCCGTGGCTCATCCACACGGTCGATCGGCCCGGGTACCCCTGGAACAGCGCGCCCCGCTCGTTCACGGTGAGCGTGGCGCGCCCGTACTCGCGCGAGTGCGAGGTCTGGCCCACCTTGCCGCCGAGGAAGTGGCACGCGAGCTGCATCCCGTAGCAGATGCCGAGGACGGGAATCCCCAGCTCGAAGATGCCCGGGTCGCAGTGCGGCGCGCCCGGCTCGTACACGCTCGCGGGGCCGCCCGAAAGGATGATGCCCTTCGGGTTCAGCTCGCGCACGCGCGCCGCTGTGATGTCGTGCCTCACGACCTGGCAGAACACGTTCAACTCGCGCACCCGCCGGGCGATGAGCTGCGCGAACTGCGAGCCGAAGTCGAAGATCAGAACCAGTTCGTTTGTCATGGCGAGAGCCTTTTTGCCCGCAGACTGCCCAGACGAACACCGATTTGGGGACCACAAGCCGATCGTTCCTCTGATCTCAATTCTGTGTCGGCCTGCCAAATCCGCCGCTCAATTTCTCGTCCCGAGTTCTTGTGCCCGTTTCGTGGCGGCTTCGACCGCGTTCATCGCCGCGGCGCGGAAGGCCGCCTGTTCCAGCGCGTGAAGGCCCGCGATGGTGGTCCCGCCGGGGCTGGCGACCGCGTCCTTCAGCGCGCCGGGGTGCTGGTTCGTTTCGAGAACCATCTTCGCTGCGCCAAGCACCGTTTGCGCCGCGAGGGCCTGCGCGACGTTTCGCGGGAGGCCGCACTTCACGCCCCCGTCGGCGAGCGCTTCGATGAAGAGATAAACGTAGGCCGGGCCGCTACCGCTCAGGCCGGTGACCGCGTCGAGCAGGCTCTCGGACAGCGGGAACGCCTTGCCGACCGAGCCGAAGAGTTTGCCCACCACACCGATGTCGGTGTTGTTGGGCCGCTGGTTGCGCACCGCGTACCCGGTGGCACTGGCGCCCACGAGGCACGGGGTGTTGGGCATCACGCGGGCGAGGCGTTCGGTGCCGAACCCTGCGGCGAGCGTGTCGAGTGTGATTCCGGCCGCAATTGAGATGATGAAGTGCCGCGGTTCGAGTGCCGGCTTAACCTCGGTCATCACCGCGGGCACGATGTGCGGTTTCACAGCGACGATCAGCACATCGCACAGAGTCACGACGACGTTGTTGGTCGCGACCGCTTCGATGCCGGTGGCAGCCTCGAACTTCGCGCGGGTCTCGGGGTACGGGTCGGACGCGCGGCTCCGCTTCACGGCGATGAGACCGGCTTTGGCCCACGCTGAGGCGAGCGCGGTGGCCATCTGCCCGGCGCCGAGGAACCCGACCGACAGCGGGAACAGGTCTTCGTGCGTCACGCGCGCCCCCGCGAACCGTCACAACTGGGAAAAGAAATATCATATCGCGCGTGGCCGAAATGGGGAAATGCTGGCGTAAGAACGGGCCACCGGGTAATGTCTCCGGGACCGCCTGAACCGATTCTCGGGGCACTGCTGCCGCCCCGTTACCCGCACGAGCGCCGACCGATGCCCGCCGACTCTCCCGCCGCCCCTGCCGCGACCGCCGCCGAACCTGTCGTCGCCCGGAAGGGGTGGGCGACGCTGCGCGATCTGAACAAGTACCAGTGGTTCGTGTTCTGTGTGGCCGCCATCGCGTGGATGGCCGACTGCATGGATCAACAGCTCTTCAACCTCGCCCGCACCACGTCGCTGACCGACCTGCTCGGCGGGGCGTCCGCGAACCCGGACGAGGTGAAGACGTGGGCGGCCCGGT
>JBJSXS010000463.1:0-2255 GCA_046086545.1 Gemmata sp. | reverse complement strand
CACACGACGACCGGCGAACTCGTCCTGAAGGACGGGTTCGTTCGCGCCGACCCGTACACGTTCACGTTCGCCGGCTCATGGTGGGTGCCGTACCAGTGGCTCGGCGAGGTCGCGATGGCGCTCGCGCACCGCGCCGGCGGGTTCGACGCGCAACTGCTCGGCGCGGCAACCACCCTTGCGGCGGTGTTCGCGTGGCTGACGGCGCGGCTGCTGCGCACCGGGCTGCACCCGGCCATCGTGTGCAGTGTCATCGGGCTGTCGCTGGCCGCGGCGGGGTCGCACTTCCACGTGCGCCCGCACCTGTTCACGCTCGCGGCGACGGCGGCGCTCGCCGCGGCGGTGGCGGACGTCGATGTCGCGCGCCCGCGCTTGAGCCGGCTGTTCTGGCTGGTCCCGCTGTGCGCGGTGTGGACCAACGTTCACGGCGGCGTGTTGGGCGGGATCGGCACCCTGGCGCTCGCGCTCGCCGGCTGGCTGGTCGCGTGGAAGCTCGGGCGCCCGTCCCCGCTGAAGTCGTGGCGTGACGCCGGCCGCGTCGCGCTGGTCGTGCTGGGCTGCGCGCTCGGCACGCTCGCGAGCCCGTACGGCACCGACATGCCGAAGACGTGGCTGGTGATCATGGCCGCGCCGGAGCTGCGCGAGGTGATCGCCGAGCACCGCCCGCTGGACGTGACCGCGGCGTACGCGTGGCCGGTGCTGGCGCTCGCCGCCGTGTACCTGTTCACCCTGTACGGCGTGAAGCGGAGCGCGGCCCGCGCGTCGTGGCTGCTGCCGCTGGTGTGGCTCGCGCTGTCGTTCAGCCGGTGCCGGCACGTGTCGCTGTTCGCGGCGGTCACGCTGGTCACCGTCACCGCGATGTGGAAGCACACGCGGTGGGCGCTGTGGATGGCGGCGCGGCGCCCCGACCTCTACCAGCCCGGCAGCGCCGAGGCGCGGCCGTGGTGGGCGCACGTGTGGCTCCCCGCGCTGCTGGTGTCGCTCGCGCTCGGGCTGCAAATCGCGAAGGTGCCGGTGCCGGTGATCGGGTCCGGGTGGGCGCGGCACGACCCGAGCGCCTGGCCGCTCGGCGTCCTCGACGCGCTGAAGGCGCACGAGCCGGGGCCGGGCGAACCGAACCGGCTGTTCAACGGCGAGTACATCGACGGCGGGTTCGTGATCTACCACGCGCCGGGGTACAAGGTGTTCGTGGACGACCGGTGCGAGGTGTTCGGCGGGCCGTGGCTCCGCGACTTCCTCCTCAAGTCCTTCGAGCCGGGCGACGCGGTCCCCGCGTGGCAGGCGAAGTACGGCCGGTTCGACTTCGCGCTGACGCGCACCGGCACGCCGTTCGACGAGTGGTTCGCCGCGCGGCCCGACGAGTGGGAGCGCGTAAAGGCGACACCGCTGGCCGCCTTCTACACGCGCAAGGCGCGGTGACGGCCGCCCCCCGCAACTGCCCTTGCCCGCCGGCCGCGGTTGCTTTCCAATCTGCGGTATGAACCACCTCCGCCAGCGCCACGGGTCCGCGCGGCTCCGGCCCGCGACGCGACACCCGACGAACGCGGTTCGGCCGCTCGCCCTGCGAGCGCGGGAGTTCGGCGAGCCCGGGCCGCACCACCCGCACGCCCGCGACGCCAAGCTCGCCCGGCTCGAGGCGGCGCTTCTCATCGCCGACGAGCCGCTCACGGTGCGGAAGCTCGCGGACGTCGCGGGCCTCGCGGACGCGGCCGAGGCCCGCGCGCTGGTGACGCGACTGCGCGAGGCGTACGACGCCGACGGCACCGCGTTCCAGGTGGAAGAGATCGCCGGCGGCTTCCAGCTGCTCACGCGCCCGCGGTACCACCCGTGGCTCGCCCGGCTCAGGCGCACCGGGCACGAGCTGAAGCTCACCCACGCCGCGCTCGAAACGCTCGCGGTGATCGCGTACAGGCAGCCCGTCACGCGGGCCGACCTCGAACAGGTGCGCGGGGTCGCGTGCGGGGAGCTCGTCCGGCAACTGATGGAGCGAGGGCTGGTGCGCGTGGCCGGCCGGCACGATTCGCTCGGGCGCCCCCAGGTGTACGGCACCACCAAAAAGTTCCTCCAGGCGTTCGGCCTCAACACCCTCAACGACCTGCCCGAAGTGGGCGCCCTGCGGCCGCCGCGGTAGCGCGCGAGCCATATATTGGCCGAATGAACCGCCGCCAGTTCCTGACCGCGACCTCGCTCTCGGCGCTCGCCGGCTGCACCGGCCCGCGTGCCGATGTGGAGCTGCTGAACGTCTCCTACGACCCCAC
>JBJSXS010000462.1:0-10974 GCA_046086545.1 Gemmata sp. | reverse complement strand
GGTGCTGGCGGGCCTCGCCGGCGTCGTGGTGCTGGTCGCGCTGCTGGCGTTTGCCATCGAGGCGGTGTCGCGGATGGGGCTGCCGACCGGCGGGCAGATGGGCACGCTCGCGCGCAAGGTGCTCGGCTCGTCGTTAGCGGACTTCGTGCCCGACGACCGCCCGCCGGCCGAGCTGCCCCCGGGCAAGGTGTGGCTCACGACGCCCGAGCTGCTCGTGAAGGTGAAGTCGCTCCGCCAGGCCGCGAACCGGCCGAACCTGAACCCGCGCGACAAGACCGAGGCCGTCGAGAAGCTGGCCGAGGCGGAGGCCGAGCTGGCCGAGCGCGCGCCCAAGTCGGCCAAGCTGCGGCTGATCCAGAGCCCGGAGCTCGCGCCGGTCCTGGCCGTTCCGCTGTGGACGCTGCTCCCGCCGACGCTGGTCGAGCACTGGCCGTTCGTGCTGCTCGTCGTGTACGGCACCGACCTGCTCCTGCTGCTGCTCATCGGGAAGGTACCGCTGGCGTACAACTTCCGCTACCTGTGGGTGCGGAAGCGGGACACCGCGCTGACCGCGGTCGCGTTCACGGTGGTGGTCGCGCTGGTGGTGGTGCTGCTCGCGTTCGTCAACGGCATGTACAAGCTCAACGAGACGACGGGCGTGCCCGGCAACGTGCTGGTCATGTCCGAGGGGTCCACCGACGAGCTGTTCAGCAACCTGGCGCGCGGCGGCGAGATCGACAACGCGATGCGCACCACGCTGGTCGCCGACGAGAAGGGGCGCCCGATCAAGGCGGTGGGCGTGGCGCGGGGCACGCTCGGGCCGGACGGCCGGTTCGCGGCCGCGCCCGCGGACGCCCGCAAGGACGTGCCCGGGCTGCAGTACCTGCACAGCTACGAATCGTACATCGTGATGAACCAGGCGGTGGTGACCAAACCGGGGGAGCCGGCCCGCCGCCGGTTCGTGCAACTGCGGGCGTTCCAGGACGTGCGGCTCGGGGGCGCGGTCCACAACATCGAACTGGAGCCGGGCGGCGCCTGGTTCTCCGGGGCCGGCGTCGAGCCGGGCTCGAAGGGGCCGGACGGCCGCGAGTACCTCCAGTGCTGCCTGGGCGAAGGCGCCGCGGCCACGCTCGGCGAGGACGCGGGCAAGCCGCGCCTCGCGGTGGGCGACACCTTCGAGCTGGGCGACCGCTGGTGGAGGGTCGTGGGCCTGATGCGCACCCGCGGCACCACCTACGGGTCGGAGGTCTGGACCGGGGTCGAGAACCCGGTGGTGCGCGCCACCGGCAAGGGCGACAAGTTCACCACGCTGGTGCTGCGGATGGAGGACGGCAGCGACGCGTCCGCCCGGGCGATGGCGTACTTCCTCAACGAGGTGTACGAGCAGGCCAAGCTGAAGGCGTTCTCCGAACCGGACTACTACAAGGAGCTGACCAAGACGAACGAGCAGTTCCTGACCGCGATCGTGATGATGGCGGTGATCATGGCGGTGGGCGGCATCTTCGGGGTGATGAACACGATGTTCGCGTCCATCGCGGCGCGCATCAAGGAAGTGGGCGTTCTGCGCATCCTCGGGTTCAAGCGGTGGCAGATCCTCATCTCGTTCATGATCGAGTCGCTGACCATCGCGTTCGCGGGGGGACTGCTCGGGTGCCTGATCGGGTTCCTGGCCAACGGGTTCGAGGCCGCTAGCACGCTGTCCGGCGGGCAGGGCGGCGGCAAGAGTGTGACGCTCACGATGCAAGTGGACTTTCAGATCATCGCCACCGGACTGCTGTTCACGCTGGTGATGGGCCGGCTCGGCGGGCTGGTGCCGGCCCTGTCCGCCATGCGGATGGAGATTCTGGACTCGCTCAGGTGAGCGTTCTGGCGCGCGGGGGCGCGAGCCCCCCCGATGCCGCTAGCCGTGGTCCGTTCCCAGAACCGGGGCGCGCTCCCCGCCCGCCGATTCCGCGCGTGACATTTCCGTGAAGGCGGTGTACACTTCTCACCGCCCGCCCCTGACGCAGTCCCGCCGAACCGTGCCCGCCGCACGCCTGCCCGAGATGGACATGCGCTACGCTGCCTGCCTGCTATGCGTTTTGTGCCTCGGCCGTTCTGCGCGCGCCGCCGAGGAGCAAGACAAGTACGAGGAACAGACCGTCAGCCGGTGCGCCGAGCGGGCCGCCAAGACGAACAAGGGCGAGAGGGCCCAGTGGATCGCGGCACTGGAGGGGGCGTTCCCGGAAAAAGTCGTCCACGCGAACACCGAGGAGGAGTACGCGACCTGGTTCACCCTGCTCGCCGGCAAGGGCGAAGATTGGCGCCGCGACGACTCCCCGAGCCCCACCATCACGGAACTGTTCGACAAGGTACTCCAGCGGCTGGAACTCGGGCCGGTGCCGTCGATCAAGCGCGACGAGTTCGCCCGGTTCACCCGCCGCCTGCTGCGCGACAACCCGCCGGGCAGCGAAAGCGTCCCGCACGAGGACGCGGACAAGGTGTTCCGCGTGCTGGACCGCAACGGCGACGGCGAGTTGTCGGCCGACGAGTTCACCGCGGGGCTGAAGGACGAGAAACTGCACGCCGACACGGACGGCAACGGGCGCATCACCAAGGAGGAGTACCGCGGGTACTTCAACCGCCGGGTGACGCTGCGGGCCGAAACGGTCGCCGCGAACCTCAAGGGCGACGGCGGCCGCACTTCCGACGCGAAGAGCGGCGGCAAGTCGAGGCCGGGTAACGGGTTGCCCGACTGGTTCACCACGCTCGACTCCGACAAGGACGGGCAGGTCGCCCTGTTCGAGTGGCGCAAGGGCGGCAGGTCGGTGGAGGCGTTCAACGCGATGGACCTGAACGGCGACGGGCTGCTGACCCGCGAGGAGTACCTGCGGTTCGTCAAACTGAGCGAAGATAAGGCCAAGCAGGACAAGCGCGAGGAGCAGGTCAAGGAGAAGTGAGCGGCCGCCGACCCACATAATCTTGCACTTCGGTAATGCATTCGCCTGTCGGTTAAATTGTGTTCAGAATGTGCGGATCAGCGGTTTTGGAGCCGTGTGCCGCAAACGATTACTGGCCTGCATATCGACTTAACTGATTTGCAGTCAACATCTTACACATCTACTCCCACATCGCCACCGATGGCGACCAGTCGCGAT
Organism: Gemmata sp.; assembly: GCA_046086545.1. Taxonomy (GTDB): domain Bacteria; phylum Planctomycetota; class Planctomycetia; order Gemmatales; family Gemmataceae; genus Gemmata. Next base: position 7,858 of record JBJSXS010000462.1, on the reverse strand, counting down.
CCGTTCGCGGACTTCATCACTCCTCCCACGGTGCACAGGCGATAGGCGACCTCTGTGGCCGTCTGCGGGCGATCCTCGGGTTTCTTGGGGAGCAGCTGGCGGACCATTGTGCGAACCACTCGGGTTAGGGAGGGTTCTTGCCCCACGCTGCAAACGGCGAAGGCCATCCTTCGCCGTTTGGGGAGACGGTCCGTTACCAGCGGCGGCCGTAACCGTAACCGTAACCGCTGTAATACGGTTGCGCGTAATACCCGCCGTACCCGTAACTCGGGTACACGCTGCCGGACCCGATGCTGATGACACCCCTAGACCCGCCGATGGTCAGCCCGAACCCGGAACTGTAGCCGGGGTAACTGTACACCGGGTACGCGGGCACCACCGGAACCACAGGTGCCACGCCGTAGAACCCGCCCTGGCAGTGGCCGTGGTTGTACCCGCCGTGGTAGTACTGCGCGGAAGCGGAACCGGCCGACAGCGCGAGCCCGCCGGCGGCGACGAGCGACAGAATGGCGAACTTCATGGTGCGTCTCCTCAGTGGAAGCTGTGGAGCCGGTTCGCCGTGTGAAACGAGCAGCGATCCCCGACTCCGCACGAGGAACGCGCCCGGAGCGGCAACTTGCACCGCGGGCCGCAAAAATGTGACGCGGCTCCGGCTCAGGCGAAGACCGCGTAACGCCGCGGCCGTCGGGAGTGGTAACGCAACCGACGTGCCTTACGCGGCACAGAAACGATCGCGGCCGCCGGGACACACCTTCCGGTGAATCCCGACCGCCGCGCCCCGGTCCGACTGGTTACGCCACACCGATGTGGTGCTGGAGCTTCTTGATCGCCTTGTACTTCTCGTCGCTCACGCGCTCGACGGTGGTGCCCAGCTCGGTCGCGATCTCGGGGACCGGCCACCCGTCGGCGGTCAGCTCCAGGATGCGCCGCTGCCGCGGGCTGAGTTGCTCGGCGGCCACCTTCGTGACGGCCTCGCGGTCGTCGCGGGTGCTGGTGTTGGCCACCCGGCGCTCGGGCAGTTCGGGCGACAGGGCCACGAACTTGCGGGCCCGCTGGGTGCGCTTCTTCACCGCGTCGATGGCGCGGAGGAACTCCTTCCGCTCGGCGGTCTCGCTGTCCACCAGCACGGTGCCCCACTTGTCCGCCTCGACGCGCTCCAGCAGCCGGACGAACACGGCTTGCGTGCAGTCCGACCACCGGTCGGCCGGAAGGCGGGCGTTGCGCCAGCACGTCAGGCAGTACTTGCTGATGTCGGTGACGGCCTTCGCGCTCGGTCCTTCGGCGGGCGCCGCGGCGCTGGCCTTCGCGGGCGCGGTCGCCAGCGCGGTGCCCAGCACCATCGCCACCATGACGTTGCGCGAGGCCCGTTTCGCGGGCAGATACCGGGTCATTCCGTTACCCCCTCGGAACGCGGTGATGCTTCGCACAATTATACCGACATCGGGGGGAGCCGTTCTCGCCAGAAGGGGCATAATTTTCTTCCCGGCGCGCGGAGGGCCGAGCGCTCCGGGCGGAATGCGCGTCAGAGCGCGGCGCCCTTCGTTCGAACGCAAATCGTCCTTCGCTCGGGGGCTTACGCCCCCCGCTCGCACGAACTACACTGCCACCATGAGCACCGCGACCGTTCTGGACCGCGAGGAGTACGTCGAGCAGGCGTACCTGTTCCGCACCGTGCGGGAGCGGGTCGCCGACAACCAGGCCGCGCAGGAGATCTTCCAGCGCGTCGGCGACGAGTTGCTTGCGAGCACCCGCCTGCCCTACGCGGTGCAGTTCGTGGCGTCGGAGTTGAAGCACACCGGGCTCGTCGCCAACGGGTTCGCCAAGCTCCCGCACTACTTCACGGCGTTCCAGGCGTTCGTCGTCAGACAGGCGGAGGACGAGAGGTCGCGGCTGCCCATGCCCACCGCGTTCCTCATTCTGGAGCGCGAGGCCGCGTACCGTGCCGACAAACCCACCAAGCCCGGGCTGTTCGTGTACCAGTTCGAGGCCATCGCGCGCAACCGGCTCGGGTACCTCGACGGCCTCGAAGCGCTGGAGCGCGACCCGTTCTACGACGACAACTGGCGCTCCTACTTTTCGTACCTGCGCAAGCAGGTGGGCGAGACCGACTTCTGTGACGTGGTGTACCTGCGGTCGGAATTGTTCGTGCAGGAGGAGCGCCGCCGGAACCCGGGGTTCCGGCCCGCGCTGCCCCCCATCTTCGACGAGAAGGCGGGCAAGATCGCGAAGGCCAGCCGCAAGCGCGACCCGCTGTACCTGTTCGCCGCGCTCCAGCGGCAACTGGGGTACCCCGAGGTGCCGCGCTACCGCGTGCGCGACGACGTGACCACGAAGTTCGAGATGCTCCAGGCGAAGGTGCGCGAGTTGGAGTTGCGCCTCAAGCTCGCGGAGAGCGAACTGCGCGGGAGCGTGGACCTCACGCAGTTCGGCAAGCCCGAGTTGCTGAAGGACGACGACGAGTAGCCGCGACACCCGCCGGCGCGAGTGGTGTTCGTACAGTGCCCGCCCGAGTTCGCCACCCGCGGAGCCGCGAGCGGCGCCCGGCCGCCCCCACAAGGCGTTTCCCGCACCAGACAAGGACTGCCATGCCGCGCAAACTCTCCGCCGTGCTGCTCGCGGTCGCCGCGTGCGCCGCGCTCGCGTCACTCCCGCCGGCCGCCACGCGTGCGGCGCAGAAGAAGAAGGCGCCCGAGGAGTGGAAGGCGCCGGCGCTGCCCGACGGCAAGGAGGCGGTCACCGACACGTCCGAAGACTTCCTCAAGAAGCCCGCCGGGCTCGCGCTCAAGGACGGCGCGACCGTCGCGAAGGCCGCGCCGGCGGTGGACTTCGCGTACTTCCCGGGGCAAACTTATGCGGGGAAACCGTGGTCGTGCTGGGGCGAAAGCACGTTCGCCAACGGCAAGTACTACGCGAGCTTCGGCGACCACCTCGCGCCCGCCGGGAGCGCCTACGTGTACGAGTACGACCCGGCGAAGAAGACCTTCCGCCAGCTCGTGGACCTGAAGAAACTGCTGAACCGGCCCGACGGGCACTACTCGCCGGCGAAGATTCACACCGCCCTCACGGTGGGCAAGGACGGCTACATCTACTTCGGCACGCACCGCGGGTCCACGACCGTCACCACCGACAAGTACCACTACGAGGGCGACTGGCTGGTGCGCGTCCACCCGGACACCGCGAAGCCCGAGGTGGTGGTTCACGCGCCGGTGCCGAAGCACTGCATCCCGACCGGGTTCCTCGACCCCGAGCGGCTCATCTTCTACGGCAGCACCGCGCCGGGCACCGGCAAGGACGACGCCACCGGGGTCCACTTCTTCGCTTACGACGTGCAAAATAAGAAGGTGCTGTGCGACGTGGCCGACGGGCCGAAGCGCGCGATGATCTTCGCGAAGTCCACCGGGCGCGTGTACTACGTCCCCGCGAGCGGCACGGGCCTCGTGCGGTTCGATCCCGCGAAGCCGGGCGCCCCCGCGAAGATCGAAGCGGCCGAGATCGACATTCGCGCTGCGAGCGACGAGACGAGAGACGGCATCGTGTACGCGGTCGGCACCGGGCAGGGCGGGCGCGAGCCGACCCTCTACGCGTTCGACACCAGGGCCGAGAAGGTCACCGCGCTCGGCTCGCCGCTGGTCGGGGGCGTGAGCTACATCACGGCCCTCAAGATCGACCCCACCGGGCGGTACCTGTACTACATCCCCGGCGCGCACGGCGGCGCGGACAAGGACGGCACCCCCGTGGTGCAGTACGACACGAAGAACAAGACCAAGAAGGTGATCGCGTTCCTGCACCCGTTCTACAAGGACAAGTACGGGGTCGCGGTGGTCGGCACCTACAGCTACGCGCTGTCCCCGAAGGGGGACGACCTGTACGTGACCTGGAACGCGAACCGGAGCGCGTCGAAGGCGTGGGACACGTGCGCGCTCACCGTGATCCGCATTCCCGAGTCCGAGCGCACAACCGACTGACGAAAGCGGGCCGCCGATGAACCTGTTCACGAAGTTCGGGGCGGCGCTCCCGCTCGACGCGTTCCTCGCGGAACACGGCACCGCCGCACACCGCGCGCGGTGGGACGCGGCGCACGCGCAAACGGCGCTCACCGACGCGCAGCGGAACCTGCTGGGCACGTTCACCCGCCGCACGAACGTCCTCGTGCTGGCGGGCGCGTGGAGCGGCGACTGCTCCTCGCAGTGCCCCATCTTCGAGCGCATCGCGGCGGCCGCCCCGTGCGTGGTGACGCGGTACCTCGACCGCGACGCGCACGCCGACGCGCAGGCGGCGCTGCAGATCAACGGCGGCAACCGGGTGCCGGTCGCCGTGTTCTTCTCCGAGGACGGGCACGAGGTGGCGCGGTACGGCGAGCGGACGCTGGCGCGGTACCGGCAACTGGTGTCGCAACTGACCGGTGAGGGGTGCGCCACCGGGTTCGTGAAGGGGACCGACCCGGTCCAGCAGGCGGTCGTGCAGGAATGGCTGGACCAGTTCGAGCGGGCGCAGTGGATTCTGCGCCTGTCACCGCGACTGCGGAACGTGCACCAGGACTGAGAAGCTGGGCGGGTTGGGCACGGTTTTTCGTTCGGGTTGTTGCACTTCGGGTCAGAGCGTAAGCTACGGTTGGTTCGGGCTCAAACGCTGAGCCGATCAAAACTAGGGTGTGCGCCCCACCGCCGCCCGGAGTTTCCCGCCGATGATCCGGTACCGCTGCCCGAACTGCGCTGCGCTGACCGCCGCCCACGAGCGCCGGGTGGGGCAGTCGAGCGTGTGCAAGGCGTGTCTGAAGTCGCACCAGATTCCAACCGACCCGCAGGCCTGGCTGACCGAATCCGGGGAGCTGCAGCACGCGCCCACACCAACCCCGGAGGCCGGCGCCGTGCCTCCCGAAGCGCAATGGGCACATGGTCTTGCGACCGATGCGCGGCCGTCCGACGCCGCCGGCGCTCGCGCGGCTACCGCTCACGGCGTCGAACCGGTGTTCGTCGGGCGCGGGTCTGAAACGGGACTGCCCGCCCCTGTTCCCCGCGAGCCGGAACTGACGGGCGCTGCCCGGTCGCGCCCGGCCCGCACGCGGGTGCCCGCACCGGAAACCGAATCGACGAGCGCGGTTGCGACCGCGACGCCCCCGCCCGCGCGCGGCCCGGTCGCGCCCGTGCCGGTCCCGACGCGCGCGGATCGCGATACGCTCAGCCCTGCCCCGCAGCACCGGTACGCCGATCCGATCCAACTCCAGACCCAGGCAGACATTGCGGCCGCACTGACAGCGACCATCGCCGCTCGCATGAAGCCGCCGCCGGCCCCGCGGCGCGACCTCCGACCGTCCACCGCCGGGTGGCTGCTGCTCACCGGCATCGCGATGGCGCTCATCCTCGTTGCGGGGTACACCGAGGCCCACTCGGCCGTCAGCGGCATCCTGGTGCCCGCGCTCGTGCTGGCGGTCGCCCAAATCGTCATCGGCTACGCGTGGATCGTGCGGCTCACGTACCTGCGCGAGCCCCGGCGCGGGTTGACCTGCGCGGTCCCGCCGCTCACCCTCTACTACCTCGGTCAGTACAAGTACGCGAAGTACCGGCCGCTCCGGTTCGTGGTCACCGGGGCGGCGCTGCTGGCGCTGACTCTCGCCGTCCCCGTTATCGCCCCCGCGGTCCGGCCCCTCGTGGTCAAGCCGCCGGCCCCGGCCCCGGCGCCGGACCCCGCGGCCGAGACGAAGTTGGGCAAGCTGCGGGCGTTTCGCGAGCAGCGGGCCTACGACTCGCTCATCCAACTGCTCGACGTCTTGGTGGTGACCGACCCGATCAGGTCCGCGGACGCGAAGGACCGGGCGCCCATCGCCGCCGAACTCGAGCAGTTGTGCGCGCACCCGCTGAGCGACGTGCGGATCGCGGCGCTGGCCGCGTTCCCCTCGTGGGACACCGAGCCGGAGGCGGCCCGCGCCCGCACGGTGTGCCTCAAGGCGGTCCGGTCCACGGCCGAGGCCGAGCGCATGCGCGCCCTGCTGCTGCTGCCGCGGTGGAAGGACGCCGACACCGCCCGCGCGGTGCAGTCCCTGATCGGCCGCCCAGGGAGCGAGACCCGGCAGGCCGCGAAGTCGCTCAAGGAGATCGGCGGCGCACCGGCCGAGCAGGCCGGGCTGGGGCTGCTGAAGCGGGCCGACAGCGTGTCCATGCGGGTGACCGCCATCGACATCCTCGAGAGTGCCGGCGGCGCCCGGGCCGCGGACGAGCTCAAGATCTACGCGATGGCCACGGACGAACTGGCGGTGCGCAACCGGGCGCTGGCCGCGGTCACCACGATCGAGGAGCGGCTCCGCAACCCGGTCCCGTAGTTGCGGACCACGCCGCGACGGCTCTGACGGCTCCCACCAGGCACGGCCTCGGCGGGGCATCCGCCCCGACGCCCGTCACTTCGCGGTCAGCACCAGGCGCACCACGTCCGAGTACGCGCGCAGCGTGAGTACCGTGCGCAACTGGTAGCCGTTGCTGTTGAGCGCGTCGGCCGAGTAGTCCGCGTGCTTCGCCGGGAAGCTCGGGTGGACGCCGTCCGCGGCGATCAGCGTGGGCACGTTGTACACGTCCTTCGCGTGCTCCTTGAACTTCGGCAGGGCGCCGTTCCAGTCGTCGGGCCGGCGCTTCAGGACCTCCGCCTGGTAGTCGATGAGCGGCACCCGCAGGGCGGCCGCGAGCTTGCGCACCGCCTCGGCGAACGCCTCCGCCTTCTTCTCCTGACCGGCGCGCGGCGGGACCGTCGTGAGGACCGGCACCGTGCCGTTGCTCAGGCACTTCTCGGTGACGGCCCGCATCTGCTTTGCGTACGTCTCCGCGTCGGTCCGGGTCAGGTCGTTGGTCCCGAACATGATGACCGCGCACTCGGGGTTGAGCTTCTTCAGCCACGCGTCCACGTTCTTCTCGGCCCACTGTGCCGTCTGCCCGCTGTCGTTGCCGTACTCGGGGCCGCGCCACTTGCTCCAGCAGTCGTCCAGCAGGTGCTTCTTCACCGGCTCCAGCGCCTTCGCGATGTCCGGCGGCAGGTCTTTGGGCGCGAACGCGAGCGGCGCCCAGAACGCCTTCGATAAGGTAATGGAGTCGCCGAACAGCGCGAGCGTACCGGGCTTACCGGTGAACTTCCCGCGCGCCTCCTTCATGGGCGTCACCCACCCCGGCGGGTCGTCCGCACGCGCGTGAGCGGCGACCGCCAGGCTTGCGATTGCGGCCAGGAACAGCGAGCGCATAAATAATCTCCGCTTTGGAGCGAACTGACCGGGAGCGAACACCGATTGTACCGCCGCGCGCGGGCGCCGGGTACAATCGCCCGGAGCAGGCGATTCACCCCAACGCGAGGCCGAGCCATGTCCAGTCCCGCCCCCGACCTGCCGCCGATCAAGGAGTACAAGTCGGCGCAGCACGAGTTCAGCGAGGAGCACAACCGCGAGATCTCCGCGCTGGCCGACGCGATGCGCGTGACCTCCGGCCTGCTGCTGCTGGTGGGGCTGGCGTTCGTGGTGCTGGCCGCGCTGACGACGGCCGAGGCCGCGAGCGCCCGGAGCAACTACGGCCCCGCGCTGGGCCTCGGCGCCGCGGCGCTGTTGTGCCTGTGCATCGGGTTCTGGACCGGCGGGGCCGCGACCTCGTTCCGCAAGGTGGTGGAAACGAAGAACGAGGACGTGTGGCACCTGATGAACGCGCTCGGCGCGCTGCGCTCGATGTACGGCCTGCTCCGCGCGCTGATCTTCGGCGCGCTGGTGCTGATCATGGTCAGCCTGGGCCTGCTGGCCTTCGCTCTCACCGGGAAGTAGGTCGGCGCCCCACTAGCCCGCCCGCGGCGGGGGGGGAACCAAACAACCTCCCAAACAAAGTTCAACATCCCCCCC